>NZ_DATMRV010000155.1:0-2459 GCF_035565795.1 Pseudorhodoplanes sp. | reverse complement strand
CTGCGCTCCTGGATGGAACGACAAGAGCGCCGTGATCCGGACATGGCTTCGGGACTCAACCGACGCGATGATGGCGATGACCGGCATCGACACGGGCGCGCGCGTTCTCGATGTTGCCGCCGGTGCAGGCGACCAGACGCTTGATATCGCACGACGCGTCGGCCCGGGCGGCCATGTGCTGGCGACCGACCTTTCGCCCGCCATCCTGAAATTCGCGGAGGACAATGCACGTCGCGCGGGACTGGACAATATCTCGGCCAGGGTTGCCGACGGCGAAGCGTTGCCGGTCGCGGACGCTGGCTTCGACGCGGCGGTCTGCCGGCTCGGCCTGATGTTTTTCCCCGATCCCGGCGCGGGATTGCAGCAGATGTTCCGTGCGCTCAAGCCCGGCGGCAAGGCCTGCACGCTCGTGTTTTCCGCGCCCGAACACAATCCGTGCATCGGTATCCTCATGTCGACCGCCTGCAAGCATGCCGGCCTGCCGCCGCCCTCCCCCCACCAACCCGGCGGCCTCATGAGCCTTGGCCGCGCGGGTCTGATGGACGAGCTGTTCAGCCACGCCGGATTCTGCGACGTCGCGACCACCAGGATCGACGCGCCATTCAGGCTCCCGTCGGTCCATGCCTATCTCGACTTCACACGGGCGGCAGCCAGTCCGATCGTGCAACTGCTCGCCGGGCTCGACGAAACAAGGCGCGCGGCGGCGTGGGCCGAGATCGCCGAGAGGCTGGGAAAGTTCAGCACGCCGACAGGCTGGGAAGGACCGAACGAACTGCTCCTGACGGTCGGCAAGCGTCCGTCCTGATCCGCCTTCGCAAAGCCCCGCGAGTTCCAATTTAACCGCGCGTTAACCCTGCTGCGGCACAACAATACCCGTTCGCAATGTCATGCGGCCCGCGAGTCGAACGCGACCCGCGGAGATACGGGCCTTGGGGGGTCGTATGCTCTGGCATTATCGCAGGCGTGCTGAAGAGTGTGCGTCGCGCATCGCCAACACAAACAGCGAAGCCATTCGGCAAAACTACATGCGGCTTCTCGAATCCTGGAACGCTCTGATCCAGGCCGAGGAAGCGCGCCTGACACGCTTCGGCAATGCACCGCAATACGGCGCCCGGACTACGCCACGCGAGCGGCCGCGCCTCGAGATCGTGCGCGCGCCGCAGGGCATGGAGCCGATGCTGGACCGTCCGGTCGCTTGATCTTTGTCATATTCCGCAGATGATCGCGGTGCGACCTTGATGGACACGCGGACGAGCCGCGATGGCTTATGCATGCGCATGATATCGTCCCTGCAGTGCGACCATGAAACGGTGTTCCTTGACGTTTAAACAGCGCCTGCGGCGCAGCATCCTCGCGGTGCTGGTCGCATCCTCGCCTCTTGCCGGTGTCGCGACGGCGCAGGCCAGCGAACTCGCGCAACAAGGACAGGATATCGCGCAGCGCCTGTGCGCCTCCTGTCATGCACTCGGCCGCGCAGAACGCAGCCCCATGCCGACCGCGCCGGCCTTTCGTCGCATGGAGCCGCGCGTCGATCTCGATCAGATGGCTGAGCGTCTGCAGGACGGCATCATTGCGGGCCACCCCGAAATGCCGACCTTCGTGATGAAGGAACACGAAGCCCGCGCGCTCGTGGCCTATATGCGTTCGCTGCAGGACAATTGAAGCGCGCGCGGTTCTTACTTCGCGGCGGGTATCTCTATCTTCGCATCCTCGATCGTCTTCCGCCATTTCTGGCTATCCGCCTTCACGAAGCGCGCGAAGTTCGCGGGTGGAAGTGCGAACGTGATCATTCCCTGCTCGGAAACCAGCTTGTCGAGTGCGGACAGATTTTTCAGGAACGTCTTGCTGAGGATGTCGATAATCGGCTGCGGCGTCCCCGCCGGAGCGAACAGCCCTACCCAGCCCTGAACGTCGAAATTGGCGAGCGACGGCACACCCGATTCCGCGACCGTCGGAAGATCGGGCGCGATGCCGTGCCGACGATTGCCGCTGGCCGCGAGCACGCGCACATCGCCAGCTTTCATGCGGGCGGCAGCGGCTGGCAAGCCGTCAAACAGGAACTGAATGCGACCGCCCAGCAGATCGGCCTGCGCCGGACCGGTCCCGGGATAAGGAATATGAGCAATGTCGAGGCCGGCTGCCTGTTTCAGGGTTTCCATCGCCAGCTGGCTGACGGAGCCGGTGCCGAACGACCCATAATTGGTCTTGCCTGGATTGGCTTTCACATAAGCAACGAACTCCGCGATGTTGGACACCGGGACGTCCTTGTTGGCGAGCAGCGCGAATGGCCCCCGCGCGATGCCGACGATCGGCACGAGATCACGCTCGACATCGTAGCTCAGCGTCTTGTTGAGCCAGGGCACGATCGCGACCGGAGGCGCCGAGGTGAGCAGCAATGTGTATCCGTCCGGCTCCGCCTTTGCGACCGAGGTGGTTCCGATCGCGCCTGCGGCTCCGGG
>NZ_DATMRV010000154.1:0-1700 GCF_035565795.1 Pseudorhodoplanes sp. | reverse complement strand
GCGGCCGGCGTCGGCGATCTTGTTCCGTCCCGGATTGCGCGGCTGATGATGGCGCTGAAACTCGTCAGCCTCGGCCGTGGCGCATCGGGCGTGCGGCGCGAGACCATGCAACTGCTGCAGGGAATGCTGGCCGGCAACGTGGTCCCGGTGATCCCGGCGCAGGGTTCGGTCGGCGCGTCGGGCGATCTTGCGCCACTTGCTCATCTGACCGCCGCGATGATCGGCGAAGGCGACGCCTTCTACGGCGGCGAACGCATGCCCGCTGTCTATGCGCTCGGGCGCGCGGGGCTTGAGCCGCTCGTGCTCGGCCCGAAGGAAGGCCTCGCATTGCTGAACGGGACGCAATTCTCGACAGCACATGCGCTCGCGGCCTTGTTCGACATCGAGCGCGTGTTCCAGTCGGCGCTGATTACAGGCGCAATGTCGACGGACGCGGCACGCGGCTCCGACACGCCGTTCGACCCGCGCATCCAGACCTTGCGCGGACATCGCGGGCAGATCGACGTCGCGGCTGCGCTCCGGTCGCTGATGGACGGAAGCGGCATCCGCGCATCGCATCGCACGATCGACGACCGCATCCAGGATCCCTATTGCCTGCGCTGTCAGCCGCAGGTGATGGGCGCGGCGCTCGACGTGATGCGGCAGGCGGCGTCGACCCTCGTCATCGAAGCGAACGGCGTATCCGACAATCCGCTGGTGATGACCGACACCGGCGACGTGATCTCGGGCGGCAACTTTCACGCCGAGCCCGTCGCTTTCGCCGCCGACATTCTCGCGCTCGCCGTCTGCGAGATCGGGTCGCTGGCCGAACGGCGCATCGCGATGCTGACCGATCCGGTTCTGTCCGGCCTCCCGGCATTTCTCACGCCGCGGCCGGGGCTGAATTCCGGCTTCATGATCGCGCAGGTCACGGCGGCCGCACTCGTGTCCGAGAACAAGCAGAAGGCGATGCCCGCCAGCGTCGACTCGATTCCGACCTCGGCCAACCAGGAAGATCACGTCTCAATGGCCGCGCATGGCGCGCGGCGCCTGATCGCGATGGCGCAGAATGCCGCGCATGTCGCTGGCATCGAATTGCTGGCTGCAGCGCAGGGCTGCGACTTCCATGTGCCGCTCGCATCCAGCCCCGCGCTGGAGCGCGCGCGGACCATGCTACGGCGTCATGTTCCGAAGCTCGACGCCGACCGCAAGATGGCGCCCGATATCGAGACCGCCACCGAACTCGTGACATCGGGCGCATTGATCGATGCCGTGCGACCGGCCACACTGCCTGCGTTCGACGATTGAAGGTTCTCCATGAACAAACGCCTCGACAACGACCGCATCATTCACGCGCCCCACGGCCCGGTGATGTCCTGCAAGAGCTGGCAGACCGAGGCGCCGCTGCGCATGCTGATGAACAATCTCGACCCGGATGTCGCCGAGAAGCCGCACGAGCTTGTGGTCTATGGCGGCATCGGCCGGGCGGCGCGCGACTGGGAGAGCTATGACCGTATCGTCTCCTCGCTGAAGGCGCTGGAGGGCGACGAGACCTTGCTGGTGCAATCCGGCAAGCCGGTCGGCGTCTTTCGCACGCACTCCGATGCGCCGCGCGTCCTGATCGCCAATTCCAACATCGTGCCGCACTGGGCGACGCTCGACTATTTCAACGAGCTCGATCGCAAGGGCCTGATGATGTACGGCCAGATGACGGCCGGCTC
>NZ_DATMRV010000153.1:0-2694 GCF_035565795.1 Pseudorhodoplanes sp. | reverse complement strand
TGACTGAGACATTCCAATTTCGCGTTCTTGCCACCGATGGCAATGCCCGCCGGGGTGAAATTTCCATGCCGCGCGGCACCATCCGCACGCCTGCCTTCATGCCGGTCGGTACGGGTGGTACGGTCAAGGCCATGTATATGGACCAGGTTCGCGGGCTTGGCGCCGATATCATCCTGGGCAACACCTACCACCTGATGCTGCGTCCCGGTGCGGAGCGTGTGGCGAAGCTCGGCGGCCTGCACACTTTTTCGCGTTGGTCCGGGCCGATCCTGACAGACTCGGGCGGCTTTCAGGTCATGTCGCTTTCTGGACTCCGCAAGATCACGGAAGAGGGCGTAAAATTCCGCTCGCATGTGGATGGCCGCGTCTTTGAGATGAGCCCTGAACGATCAATCGAGATCCAGGGCTTGCTAGACTCAGACATCCAGATGCAGCTCGACGAATGCGTGAAGCTGCCGGCGACGCTGAAGCAGATCGAAAAGGCGATGGAGCTTTCCATCCGCTGGGCCGAGCGCTGCAAGGTTGCCTTTGGCGACCAGCCGGGCAAGGCCATGTTCGGGATCGTGCAGGGAGGCGATAACGTCAACTTGCGGCTCCGTTCAGCCGAAGCGCTCAAGGCGCTTGATCTCAAAGGCTATGCCGTGGGTGGTCTTGCCGTGGGTGAGCCGCAGCATGTGATGCTCGAAATGCTGGAAGCCACGTGCCCGGTGCTGCCCGAGAGCAAGCCGCGCTACCTGATGGGCGTGGGGACGCCCGACGACATCCTGAAGAGCGTCGCGCGCGGCATCGACATGTTCGACTGCGTGATGCCGACACGGGCAGGGCGGCACGGTCTCGCATTCACCCGCTACGGCAAGATCAATCTGAAGAACGCCCGCCACGCGGACGATCATCGTCCGCTGGACGAGGAGAGCGAGTGCCCGGCGACGCGCGACTACAGCCGCGCCTATCTCCACCACCTGATAAAGTCGAATGAGCTCCTCGGCGCCATGCTGTTAACGTGGAACAATCTCGCCTATTACCAGAGCCTGATGCAGGATATCCGCGCGGCTATCGAGGCCGGACGCTTCGCCGACCGCTCCGCCGAGATCCAGGAAGGCTGGGAACGCGGAGATATTCCCGCGCTTTAGCCCTTTGGGTCGGGGCTGATAGCCCCGTCCTTCTCTCCCTACGTCCGCACCCGCGTAACCGTACATGGTATGACTATGTACGGATGCGCTTTTGTTATTATAGTCTGAGCTGCACATGTGACGCAGAGGGGGCACGATCGGTCTGGTCCGGTGTGTTCGTTGCTTGATGCAACCGGAGCGCTCATGACCGAGGACGTGTTCGATCTGTTGATCGTGGGGGGTGGCGTGAATGGGTGCGGCATCGCGCGGGATGCCGTGGGGCGCGGCTATTCCGTCGTATTGGCCGAAATGGGTGACCTCGCAAGCGGCACCTCATCGGCCTCGACCAAACTCGTGCACGGCGGCTTGCGCTATCTCAAGCAGTCCGAGTTTAGGCTCGTCCGCGAAGCGCTGCGCGAACGCGAGGTTCTGTGGCGCAACGCGCCCCACATCATCCGGCCCGGGCGGTTCATCCTGCCCGTGGTCGAAGGGTTGAGCAGCGCATGGCTGATCCGGATTGGCCTTCTGCTCTATGACACGCTCGGGGGTTTCAGCACCCTCGGCCGCACGCGCCCGCTCGACCTTCGCAAGGATCCGGCCGGAAAGCCGCTCAAGAAGCATCTTCGCAAGGCATTCGAATATTCCGACTGTATCGTCGACGACGCGCGGCTTGTGGTCTTCAATGCAATGGATGCCGCCAGGCGCGGCGCTTCGATCCGCACGCACACGAAGGTGATCCGCGCCGAGGAGGAGGGCGATCATTGGGCGATCACCCTGCAGGACATGGACAATGGGCGGCGGGAATTCGTGCGGGCGCGCATGATCGTCAATGCGGCGGGACCCTGGGCAGACGAAATGCTTCCGTTGCTCGGCGCCCACGCGGCCGACCATCACCTGCGGCTGGTCAAGGGCAGCCACATCGTCATTCCCCGCAAGTTTCATGACCCACGCGCCTACATCTTCCAGAACCGCGACGGTCGCATCATCTTCGCCATTCCCTATGAGCAGGATTTCACGCTGATCGGCACCACGGACGAGGATTTTGCCGGAGATCCGGGCGAGGCGACCATCAGCGAGGCCGAGACGCGTTACCTCTGCGAGGCAGCCAGTGCCTATTTCGAAGAGCCGGTGACGCTGGAAGAGGTGGTCTGGTCCTACGCGGGCGTGCGTCCGCTCTATGATGACGGCGCGGCACGGGCTCAGGATGCGACGCGCGACTATGTGCTGAAGGTCGACCGTCACGGCGCGCTGCGCGTGCTGAACGTCTTCGGCGGCAAGATCACGACTTACCGGCGACTTGCCGAAGCAGCCCTTGGGATGATCGCGGGCGAGATCGGGCAGCGCGGACGTGAATGGACGGCGGATGCACCGCTGCCTGGCGGCGATTTTCCTGCAGCGGAATACGACCGAAAGGTCATGTGCCTGCTACGCGCATTTCCGTTCCTGGATCGTCCCCATGCACGCAGGCTCGTGCGGCTCTACGGAACGTTGGCCCATGACGTTCTGGGAACGGCGTCTTCTGTCGCGGATCTTGGCCGGCATTTTGGAGCGGATCTCTACGAATGCGAGCTTTGCTATCTCGCCG
>NZ_DATMRV010000152.1:0-21926 GCF_035565795.1 Pseudorhodoplanes sp. | reverse complement strand
GTCACGGAGGAATCGTGACGCTCGCTCTCGAAAAGCCGGCCGGGAGAAGTCGCGGAGGCCTGTCCGACAGGAAGCGCGATGCGATCCTGAAGGGCGCCAAGGCGGTGTTCCTGAAGCACGGCTTTGGAGACGCCAGCATGGACGAGGTCGCGTCCGCAGCCGGCGTCTCGAAAATGACGGTTTACCGTCATTTCGGCAGCAAGGAAGACCTGTTCGCCGGCGTCATCACCGAACTTTGCCAGCGTATCGTAGCCGAAGAGATCGAGGAGATTTTCTCCCGTGCGCCGCGCGAGGCGCTGCGGACTTTCGCGCGCAAGATGACGGACATCGTGTTCGCCCGCGACACCGCGGAACTGCATCGTATCGTCATTGCGGAAAGCCGGCGCTTCCCGAAGCTCGGCCGGCTATTCTATGAGACGGGTCCGCAGGCCTGTATCGACGCACTGGAAGACTATTTCGTCCGGCACAAGGCTGATCCGACCCTGAAGGTCACGGACCCGCGCCGCGCTGCCGAGGAATTTCTCGAATTGCTGCGCGGTTATTCGCACCTGAAGATGCTGCTTGGCATCGACAAGGCGCCGACCGCGCGCGACATCGAGGCGCGCATCGAGAGCGCTGTCCGGCACGTCATGCGGTGAGTTCTCGTGTCCGGGCGGAGCGCAACACGCAAGTGATGCACTCCCGAGGTTGCTTGCTCAAATCCCCCCCGCCGCGCGTTTCGGCAGGTAATGCAAGACGCGCAGCTCGGCGAGGATCACCAGCAGATAGGCGATGCCGCCGACGATGGTAAGCATGATGATGGTCACGAACACCATCGCCGTATTGCCTTGACCCTCGCCGAAGGAGAGGAGATAGCCGAGCCCGGAATTGCCGCCGACCAGTTCGCCCACGACGACGCCGATCACCGCCAGTGTCGAGCCGATGCGAAGCCCCGCGAAGAGTGGCGGGAGCGATGCCGGAAACTCGATCTTCCAGAAGATCTGCGAGCGCGTGGCCTTGAACGAGCGCGCGAGATTGATCAGGTCGGGGTCGACGCCGCGCACGGCGGTCAGCACGTTGACCATCACCGGGAAGAACACGATCAGGATTGCGACGAGGATCTTCGGATAGATCGTAAATCCCATCCACAGGATGAACAGCGGTGCGAAGGCGACCTTGGGCGCGATCTGCAACGCGAGGATATAGGGCGACAGCGCGAATTCGGCAGTCGGCGACATGCCAAGCGCGTAGCCGATCAGCGCGCCGAGCAGACTGCCCAGCAAAAAGCCGATGAGCACCTCGAACGCGGTGACGCCGGTGTGCCAGGGGAGAGCGGCCACGCCCCACATCCGCAGGAATTCGTTCCACGTCGCTGACAGCGGCGGGACGATATAGGGCGGGATTTTCAAAAGCCCGGGTCCCCATTCCCAGGCGACCAGGAATACGATCAGCATCGCGATGCTCGCAATGGTGCCGCGGCGGACGAGAGCCGAACGATCGCCGTTCATCAGGCCGGCTCCTTCTGCGCCGAGGTTTGCGCTTCGTGCTCGCCGATATCGAGCTTGTCCATCAGCCGCGCGATATATCCGGCGACCTTGGGATCGCGCCGGCGCTGCAGCGGCTGATCGCGACCGGGGATATCGATGATGATCTCGTCGATGATGCGGCCCGGCCGCTTGCTCATCACCAGCACGCGGTCGGACAGGATCACCGCTTCGAGCAGGTCGTGCGTGATCAGAAGCGCAGTCTTCCTGGCCTTCGTCAGCGTTTGCGCAAGGTCGTGCTGCAGCATGATGCGGGTCTGCGCATCGACCGCGGAGAATGGCTCGTCGAGCAGCAGCACCGAGGGGTCGACCGCAAGGGTGCGTGCCAGCGCCGCGCGCTGCCGCATGCCGCCGGACAATTGGTGCGGGTAGCGCTCGGCGAATTCGCCCAGCTTGAACGCCTGCAGGAGTTCGCGTGCCTTGCGGCGGCTGTCAGCGGGATTGAGATGACGGATCTCGGTGCCGAGCAGGACGTTCTGTTCGATCGTGCGCCAGGGCAGCAGCAGGTCCTTCTGCAGCATGAAGGCGACATGTTCGTTCGGTCCCGCGACTCGCTCGCCATCGACAAAGGCGTCGCCGACGCTCGGCGAATAAAGACCTGACCCAATATTGAGCAAGGTGCTCTTTCCGCAGCCGCTCGGCCCGATCAGCGAAACAACCTCGCCATCGCCGACCGAGAAGTCGACGTCCTCGATGGCCGTGAATGTGGTGCCTTTCGCGCCGGCAAAGCGCATTGTGACTTTGCGATATTCGAGCCGCTTCATGCGACGACCATCCACTCCTGCTGACATTGGCGACAGCGTGAACCCACCATGAGCAACATCCGGACCAAGAGTTGAGCGCTGCCCCACGTAGCGCCGGACGAGACCGTCAAGTATAGTAAGTCTTATCCGAGGGTGTCACGCCCGCGGGAATGGGGCGTACCGTCACGAGCACCACAGTTGAGGATTTTCAGTCCATGACCGCTTCCAAGACTTCAGCCATTACCAGGCGTCTGGCGATCACCGCCTTTGCCGCGGCGCTGGGCATGGGCTTTGCCATGCCGCGGGCGACGGCTCAGGAGAAGGTGACTTATCTGTTCCCGGCGCCGCCGATCCTGCCGGCCTTCGCGCCGCTGCAGCTCGCCAAGGGCAAGGGCTATTTCAAGGACGTTGGTCTCGATGTCGATTTCCAGGTGGCGCGCGGCGGCGTGGAAGTGGCCAAGATGGTCGGCGCCGGCAACGCGCCGATCGGTGGCATCGTCGGCGATGGCCCGATCATGGTCCGCGCTAACGGCGTGCCGGTGAAGATCGTCGCTCTGTTTGGCGGCAAGGGCTTCATGCAGACGGTGGTGCGTGACGATGCCGGCGTCGAGAAGCCGGCCGACCTGAAGGGCAAGACGCTGACCGTGCTGTCGTTCCAGGACACGACCTTCTACGCGCTGATCGGCCTTCTTGCCAGCGCCGGGCTCACCCAGAACGACGTGAATATCCAGCAGGCCGGTCCGACCGGCGTCTGGGAATTCGTCGCGGCCGGCAAGTCGCAGGGCATGGCCGGCGTGCCGGACTGGCTTGCGATGGTCGAAGCCACCGGCACCAAGGTGAAGGTGATCCCGACCGATCAGTATTTCCCGCATCTGGCGCAGGGCATCGCGGTCTCGGACGAGATGATCAAGAAGAACCCGGAGATGATCCAGAAGTTCGTGTCCGCGGCGATGCGCGGCATGAAGGACGTGATGGACAATCCGAACCAGGCTGCGGAGGACTTCGTCAAGTTCGTTCCAACCTGGAAAGGCAAGGAAGAAGTCATCAAGAACGCGCTGAACTATTACGCCAAGCACGTCTATGTCGATCAGAAGCGGCTCGGCGAGATCAATCCGGAGCGGCTTTCCAAGCTGCAGGATTTCTATCTGGAGAAGGGCTTCATCCAGAAGAAGACCCCGGTTGAGGAGCTGTATAGTAACCAGTTCATCAAGTAGGCTGGTGCCTCTGTTTGACATGTGTCATGGCCGGGCATAGCCGTCCGAAGTACGGCTTCGCTTCGCGTCGCCTATGCCCCGGCCATCCACGTCTGTTTTTCAAGACAGGAAGACGTGGATGCCCGGCTCAAGGCCGGGCACGACGGCGGAGATGTTCGCAGTGAACAATAAGCGACATGCCGAGGTCATCGGCGGCGGCTTTTCAGGCCTTGCGGCGGCCGGCGCACTGGCGCAGCGCGGATGGAGCGTGAGGCTGCATGAGCGCTCGCTGGAACTGCGGCCGAGCGGGGCCGGCATCTATATCTACGAGAACGGGCTGCGCGTTCTGGAAAAGCTCGGCGCCTACGACGAGGCGGTGAAGGGTGCGCCATTCGCACACACCCGCGAGATGCGCGACGAGCACAATCGCGTGCTGTCGGTGCATCGCTGGGATCCTTCGAAGCGCGTGTTCAGCATCGTGCGCCAGCGCGTGATCAACGCGATGGCGGACGCGGCGCGCAAGAATGGTGTCGAGATCGTTCTCGGTTCGGAAGCGGTGGCAGCGACGCCGGATGGCGAACTGACCATGGCTAGTGGCAGCAAGCTGAAGGCCGACCTGATCGTTGCGGGCGACGGCGTGAACTCGAAAATCCGTGACTCGCTCGGGCTCGTCGCCAAGCGAAAGGGCCTGCCGGATGGCGCCATTCGCGTGCTGATCGCGAAGACCCCGGAGGAAATGGCGTCCGGCGACGGCGGCACCACGATCGAGAACTGGTCCGGCAGCCGGCGCATCCTCTATACGCCGGTGAGCGAGACCGAAGTGTATATCGCGCTGACGATGCTGCATTCCGACGAGATCGGAAAGCGCACGCCGATCGACAAGGCGGACTGGAAGCGGGCGTTCCCGCACTGGGCGGCTCTGATCGACCGGATCACCGACGACGCGCGCTATGACCGCTTCGAATATATCCGGTTGAAGAAATGGTCGTCGGGCCGTGTCGCCGTGCTGGGCGACGCCGCGCACGCGCTGCCGCCGAATATTGGGCAGGGCGCCGGTTGCTCGATGATGAACGGGCTGTCGCTCGCCTATTATCTCGATCGCGAGCCGGACATCGCGACGGCGCTCGATGTCTGGGAGACGAACGAGCGGCCGCTGACCGAGCACACGCAACGCATTTCAGTATTTCTCGGATTGCCGACCACGTGGCCGACGCCGCTGCGGCGCGCTTTCCTGACGCTCGCCGGCAAGTCGAAATGGATGATCGCGCAGCGGACCAAGACCGCGCGGCACATCCCGACGGGGACGTGAGCGGGATTACTCCGCCGGCGCCATTGCCGCGCTGTCCTGCTTCGCCGTGTAGGTCGGCGTTCCGACCCAGCCGTGCTTCGAGATATCGAACACGACGCCGTCGTGATCCCTGAACTTCTTCTCGAAATTGCCGTGCTTGGCGTCGCCGAAATCGAAGAAGAACGAGCCGCCCGACTTCTCGATCCAGCCTTCCGCTTCCTTCAGGTCGGCGACCTGGAAGCCGCAATGGTTTGCGCCGGGCTTGTATTTGTCGGCCGGCATGCTGGGGCGGATCAGCGCGAGATTGGTGATGCCGTCGGTGAGATAGACCGCCGAACCCATCGGCTGGTGATCGTAGCCAAGATGCATGAGCCCGAACACCGCCTGATAGAACTCGGCCTGTTTCTCGAGATCACGCACGAACAGCGCCATATGCTTGATCCGGCCCTTCAGGTTGCCTTGGGGCACGAGGGCCTCGTCGAGGAAGGCATGCGCCGGATCGGCCTTGATCTTGCGGCCGTCGGTGCCGACCCAGCCATTCTCTGAAATGTCGAAGATGATGCCTTCGGGATCCTTGAACTTGCGCTCGAAATTGCCTTTGCGTTCGTCGCCAAGGTCGAAGAAGAACTTGCCGCCGTGCTTTTCAATCAGCGCCTGGGTGTCCTTCATGCTTTCGACCTGGAAGCCGAAATGGTTGGCGCCGATCTGGCCTTCGGGCCGGTCGCCGAAATCGTGGCCCTTGTCTCCCTTGAAGTTGAGCAGGGCGAGGTTGATCGTGCCGTCACCCATGTAGATCGCGGAGCCGATCGACAGGTCCTCGCGGCCGTGCCGCTTCATGCCGAACACGTCGCCGTAGAACTTTGCCGCCTTGTCGAGGTCGCCGACACAAATCGCGAAATGACGCAGCCGGGCCATGATATGCCTCCGCAACTATCCGATGCATTCGACTGAATGCATTATAGGCCTGAACAGGTGCCGATGAAATAGCGCCCTCCGGCCGCTCGGGAGTTGACGCTGCGCAAGGTTTGCGCGCTGCGCGGTCAGATCGTGACCGGCCGGATCTGCTGTTCGATCAGGCGCACGAGGCTCAACGCGGTCAGTTCCGAGGACTTCGGGTTGGTGGCGAGCGGATTGTTCTCGAGCGTGATGGTCATCCGTCCGAACGCGCCTTCGGCCGCGATGGTGTGCCCGTTCAGCCGCACCGCCGGATCGGCGATCAGCTCGACGCGCGTGCGGTCGAGCCCGATGCCGGCAAGCGACGTGACGACGGTGGCATTGGCATTCTGAGGATATTGGCTGGCGGCTTCGCGTGCCGTGCCCTCGAAGAACACCGTGCGCTCATGCAGGGAGGCGAGCGCGAGCAGCTTCTCCGCGGGCGTGCCCTTCCACGCGACGGGCGGCTTGACGATCCGATGCGTCACCGCGTCGAGGCCAAGCACGGCGGCTCCCGCCAGCGCATCGATGCCGCCGATGGCGCCGGACGGTATGAGCACGTGGCTGCTGTGCTTTTCGGCAATGTCCGCGAGGCGCGGCAGCAATGCGTCGTCGCAAAAGGCGGAGGTCGAGGCGATGATCATGGTCGGCGCCGCAGCGAGTGCGGCCGGCGCCCAGGTATCGATCGCCGCACGCCCCGCAGCCTCGATCACAAGGTCCGGCTTTAACGCTGCGAGGTCTGACGAAGAGGCGAGGAACGGAACGCCGGCTGGAATGCGCGCGCGCTCCGTCGGGTCGTCCCTGGTCGCGACTGCGACGATGTCCACGGGCGCGTTGCGTGCTTTCAGGAGATCGGCGACGCGCGAATTGATCGCGCCAAAACCGATGAAAACGAGACGCAAACGCCCTTGCATGATTACTCCGCTGCTTCAGCCTGTTTGCCCGGTGGTGTCATGCGTTGCAGAATCGTGTCAACGCGATCCTGCCACGCCTTCCACGGGGCCTCTCGATAGTTGTGGTTGCGCACCACGAAGGACGCACCCGGAAAGAACTTCTCGTATTGCAGATGCCGTCCGCCGAGCTCCGACCCGACGATGTCCCAGGCGAGCCGGAACAGCTTCATGCGATCGAGCGCGCTCATATGCGGCGTCTGCCAATAGGTGCGGAACTGCTCGCCGAGCGCTGAATCTTCCATCACCGAGCCGTCGGCCGGCATCTGCAGCATGCCGCCGCCGCAGAGTTCGCGCAGCGTGTCGATGACGGCGGAATAATTCTCCACGCCCCAGTTCAGGCCCGCATACATCATGCGGCGATTGAAGGTGACGTAGCCTTTCACCGGCCATTCCTCGCAGGCCTCGATCTGGCCGGCGACGATGGCTTCCAGCACCGATTCCAGCGCAGCGAGACGGCCAAGCGTCTCGCGCACGGCCGGCACTTCGGCGGCCCCGTTCGCCTGCGCGATGCGGCTGCACAGCCCGACGAGGAACTGCATCTTCACCATCAGCCGCACGTTGGAATGGTGGTTGCCGTAGGAATGCGCCGCGGTCTCGATATAGAGGCCGCGCGACAGAGCGGGGTCGTTGTGCACGAACACGCGTTCCCACGGCACCTTGACGTTGTCGAACATCACCATGGCGTCGGCTTCGTCGAAGCGCCAGGTCAGCGGTGCCTCGAACTCCGACTGCGCGGACGAGGCGAACGGCTTGCGCGACCACAGCGACACGCCTTTGGCGTTGCAGGGCACCGCGAAGGTGATCGATTCCGCCCTGGCTTCCGGTGAGAGCGGCAGGATGTTGCCGATCCAGATTTCGTCGGCGAGCGCCGATCCGGTCGCCAGCATCTTCATGCCGGAGATCACGACGCCGTCGTCTTCTTCCGCAATCACGCGGCAGGCCGGGTTCGGCAGATTTTTCTTCTGGAAGAAATCGGGATCGCGCGAAGCCTGCGGCGAGACGATCGCGTGCGCGGCGAAAATGTCGTTGTCGCGCATGAATTTGTAATAGCTGCGGACGTTGTCGGCATATTGGCCGAACAGCTCCGCCTTCAGGTTCATGCCGGTGACGAAGCTCGCGATGTAATCCGGCGAGCGGCCGAGCAGGCCGAAGCTCGGCTCGGCCAGCACGCGGTGGGCATTGGAGCGCTTTGCCAGCTGCTCCTTGGTCCTCGCCTTCATGTAGTAGATCGAATGACGGCCGCCGTCCTCCTCGTAGGTGAGGGCATCGCGCTGCGCCGGATCGCGCTTGAGATCGTAGAACTCCGCGAACGCGCGCGCGGTATTGCGGAAGGCGGGATGGGTCGTCACATCCTCGACGCGTTCGCGGCCGATATAGACGGTGCGGCCGTCGCGCAGGCCTTCCAGATAGTCCTTGCCGGATTTGAGCATGGTGTGCGGATCCCGATGGAGGTTTGCCCCATCAGAGCGCTGGAACTTTCGCTCCGCTAGCCGGAAGCCGCATGACTTGTCCGCAATCCGCAGGCATGATCCGCCCAGAGGATGACCGCCATGGCTTACGACATTCCGCATCTGCGCGAACTTGACCGGTTCCTGCCTGCAACCCGCACGACGCGACCGGATATTGCGCGCTCGCATCTCGCCGCGATCTTCGCCGACCACGATCTGCGCCTGTCCGCGGGGCGGGTGGATTTCAGCCACCGTCAGGCAAGACTTTGCGACACCTTGATCGGCATGCTGCGTTACGGCACGGAGGTCGAGATCGTCGCGCCGCCGCTGGACTGCTACATGGCGCAGCTTACGCTCGAGGGCGAGGTGGCATTCCGCACCGATCGCTTCGAGATCGGGCTCAAGCCCGGCACGCTGTTCGTGATGAATCCGGGCGTGTCGTACCGGAAGACGTGGAGCCGCGACGCGCATCAGTTGATGATCAAGATTCCTCGGCAGCGTCTCACCGCGCATGCCACAAGGGCGATCCGGTTCGCGCCGGTCGCCTCGCAGATGGACGAGGCGGATGGCCTGATCGGCCTGATCGCCCATCTGTGCCGCGATCTCGCCAACGCGCGGGGGCTGAGCGCGCATGCTTGCCTGCGGCGCAAACTCGAGGACCTGTTTCTGTCGGCCCTGATCGCGACCCAGCCGCGCGACACGGACGACGACGCGCCCGAATATCTCCGGCGCGCTGAGGGTCATATTCGCGCCCATGTCGGACGCAGCATCGACGTATCCGAAATGGTTGCAGTCACCGGAGTCAGCGAGCGAACGCTGCAGCAGGCCTTCCAGCGCTATCGCGGGTGCACGCCGCTGGATTATGCGCGCAATGTCCGCCTCGACGCCGCGCACGCGGCGTTGCTTGCTGGCGATGGAGGCGGGGTGACGCAGGTCGCGCTTGCTTTCGGCTTCGCTCATTTCGGCCGGTTTGCGCAGGCCTATGCGTCGCGCTTCGGCGAAAAGCCGTCGGAGACGCTGAAAAGGGTGAGGCATTAGCCTGCTTCTTTACCTCTCCCCGCGTGGCGGGGAGAGGTAAGGATCATCCCTTCGCAGGGCGGCCGGGATTCATGTGGCCGCATTTCTTGCAGTGCTGGTTTTCAGGATCGCCGTAATAGGCGTTGAAGACCGGCGGCATGTCGCGTTCCAGAACCTCGATCGCGACGGTCTTTTCGAACAGCACGTTGTTGCACTTCTCGCAGTACCAGCGATGGGTGTCCTTCATGCCGTTCTTGCGGATGCGCTCGACGATCAGGCCGACGGTGTCCGGGCCACGCATCGGCGAATGGGGCACATTGGCCGGAAGCAGATAGATCGAGCCTTCCGGCAGCACCACGTCATGCGGCTTGCCCTCGTGCTGAATGCGGACGTTCACCGTGCCCTTTAGCTGGAAGAAGAATTCCTCGGTCGGATTGACGTGATAGTCGGTGCGGGCATTCGGTCCGCCGACCACCGTGACCATGAAATCATCTCCGGTGAAGACGGTCTTGGCGCCCGTCGGCGGCTTCAGCTTGTCGGGGTTCTCGGCAATCCACTTCATCAGGTTGAACGAGGTGGGGCCGGATGTCTGTTCAGTGGTCTGAACGGCTGCGGCTTGTGCCATGGAGTGGCTCCTTCAGTCGGCTTTGTCGGGTGAACCCGGAACGTGATCGCTTGGATCCCACCCGGTCTTTTCGGCGAGGTCGAATTGCGCGGCCCAGTCGAGCGTATGCTGGTCGAGATCGGTGTGCAGCGTATCGTTGAAACGGTTCTGCCAGCCGAACAATGCGATGACGGCCGTCATCTCCACGATCTGGGGCGTCGTGTAGTGTTGCTTCACGCGCGCGAAGATATCGTCCGTGACAGCATTCGGAACGACCGACGCGCCACGCGCATAGTCGAAGGCCGCGCGCTCTGCCTCAGTGAAGAGCGGGGAGGTTTCGTAATCCCAGATCGCGTTCAGCTTCTCGTCGGAGATGCCCCAGCGCGCCGCGCTTGAGATGTTGTGCGCCTGGCAGAACTGGCAGCCGGCGGTGCGGCTGGAGATATAGGCGATCAGGAAGCGGAAGCCGCGGTCGAGCGTGCCTTCGTCGCGGATCACCGCCTTGGACAGATCCATCAGCGCCTTGAGGATCGGCGGCCGGTGCGCGAGCTGCATGTAGCTGTTCGGGATATAGCCGTTCGACTTCTCGATGACGTCGAAACGTTCCTTGAACTCCTCCGGCAGGGCGTGACGGTCGGCGAGTTCAATGCGGGCCATTCGGGTTCTCCGTCAGTTTGACGGATATCTCACCGTGACGGCATTCATTCTGCAAGACGACAAAATGTTATGGATTGATATGATTGTTGTATGGATTTCAGTCTCAGTGGTGACGGCGGTGATGGTGGGGCTTCGAGTCGGCAGCGGGACGATAGCCGCGCAGCTCTCGATAGCGCACGGTCTGATCCGGGGTCAGCAGCTGCACCGTCGTCAGGTGATACTTGAGATGGGTTTCCCGGAGTTCGCCTTGCAGTCGCGCGATATCCTGTGTCGCTCGGCTCAGGCTTGCAGGCGTGATTTCGCGGCTCGCGAACAGGCGCTCGAGCGCAGCCTCGTTCTCGATCAGCTTCTCGCCGAGTGGAATCGCCTCGCTTCTCATGCGCTCGATCAGGTCGGCGGTCCGCTGCCGTTGGTCCGGACTGAGATCCATCTTGTCAGCCAGTTCGAGCACGTGCATGGGCCCCGGAAAGCCGTTCATCTCGGCCGGCAGCGCCAGCGCCATGCCGCGTCCGGCCCTGAGGTCGGCAATCTGCTGCTCGGACAGCGCCTTGATGGCGCGGTCCTGCAACTGCGCATAGCTTGAGTGATGTTGCGCGGAAGCGGCGGATACGAAAAGTGTAAGGACAAGCGTCGAAAGGCCGAGGCGGATCATCACTGTTCTCCAGCATGATTGGCTCGGATGATGATAGGCGGACCGATCGCCGTCGCGAGCAGAAAATCCAGGTGCTTTCGCAATCGTGATGGTGGCGCTACCGCGGGACGATCTTCGCGACCGCGGCGCGGGTGTGCTTGCGCAAGGTGCGGGCGAAGCCTTCCGCCGCCGGCGATAGCGAGCGCCCCTCCGGCTGGATCAGATGAATGTCGCGGGTCACCACGGGGTCCGCCATCGGCCGCGACACCACATCGCGCCCGCGCGCGAACGACCACGCATAGGCCGGTAGCACGGTGACGCCGATGCCAGCCTCGGTCAGCATGACGGCGGTCGTCATCTGCGAAACCTCGTAGAGCGGCTTGCCGGCATCGTGGCCGGCTTGTGCGAGCGTGCGTTCAGTCAGCAACCGGATCGAGGAATCGCGCGTGAGCATGATCAGCTTCTGGTCGTTCAGGTCGGTCCAGCGGATGCGGCGCTTCCTTGCCAGCGGCGAGGAGGGCGCGCAGAACAGCGAAAACGCATCCTGCGCCAGAACCTCGCGCCGGATGCCGTCGGCGCGTTCGTCGAACGTGCCGATGGCGAGGTCGACTTCACCCGCGCGCAAACGGTCGAGGATCTGGTCGTTGCGGGCGTCGATCAGCCCGACATCGATGCCGGGGAAGGCGGCGTTGTATTCGGCAATCGCCGCCGGCACGATCATGGCAGCGAGGAGGGGTGGCGCGGCAACCACGATGCGGCCGCGCTTCCTTTCGGACAGGTCGCGCGCGTCGCGAATGGCACGGTCCAGGTCGGCGAGCAACTTGTCAGCCGATTGCAGGAATTCGCGTCCGGCGTCGGTCAGTTCCACCCGCCGCGTGGTGCGATCGAACAGGCGCAGGTTCAGTTCGCGCTCGAGTTCGCGGATCGACAGCGAGAGCGCCGGCTGCGCCACCTTCAGCCGTTCGGCCGCGCGGGTGAACGAGCCGAACTCGGCGACGGTCTTGAAGGCCTGGATCTGACGCAGCGTGATATTCATAATTTCAGTATATCAATAGATATGATAATGTCATCTTGCTCTATGAATGCGGCGGACGGAGACTGGCATCCGCGCGGCCGGAACGCCGCGGCAGGGCCTCTTCCACCTCATGGATCGCACGCGGGACCAGGTGCTACGGACGCAATGGGTCGGCCAGCCGCTTCGGCGGTTCGAGGACGCTGCGCTCGTCACCGGGAAGGGCCAGTTCGTCGACGACATCAAGCTGCCCGAGACGCTTTTTATCGAATTCGCCCGCAGCAATCATGCGCGGGCGCTGATCGTCAGCCTGAATACGACAGATGCCGAAAACATGCCCGGCGTGATCACGGTGCTACGGGCGCCCGAGCCCGGCACCCTTGGACATGCCGCGGTCAATCGCGTCCTTCCCGACATGCGGACGCTTCCGTTCCCGGTGCTACCCGTTTCGGAGATCAACGCGGTCGGCCAGCCGATCGCCGCGGTGGTCGCAACCCGCGCCTCCGTCGCTGCGGATGCGGCGGCTCTCATCGAGGCCGAGATCGAGCCGGTGCCGCTGTGGGAGGACGAGGAGCCGGTCTATCGCCATGAACACAAGGCCGGCGATGTCTCCGCCGCGTTTGCCGCCGCAGAGCATATCGTCCGTGTCACCGTCGAACACGAACGCGTGGCGCCGGTCGCGCTCGAGCCGCGCGCCGCGATGGCGTTCTGGGATGAAGGCGCGCAGATGCTCAATGTGTGGCTGTCCACCCAGACCCCGCATCGCGCGCGCAGCGATCTTGCTGCGATCCTCAACCTGTCCGAGAAGAAGATCCGCGTGATTGCGCCCGATGTCGGCGGCGCGTTCGGCGGCAAGGCTTCGCTCTATCCGGAAGATGCGCTGGTTGCGCTGGCGTCGCTCAAGCTGAAACGGCCTGTCAAATGGCGCGGCTCACGCACCGAGGATTTCCTCGCGGCAACGCAGGGACGTGGCGCGACGATTTCCGGCGAGCTTGCGCTGGATCGCGACGGCAAATTCCTCGGGCTGCGCGCAAGGCTCGATTATCCGCTCGGGCATTGGTTGCCCTACAGCGCCGCGGTGCCCGGCAAGAATGCCGCGCGTTGTCTGCCGGGGCCCTATGTTTGTGGCGATGTCGACATCGTGCTTGAAGGCCGCGCTGAAAACACCGCGGCTGTCGGCATCTATCGTGGTGCCGGCCGGCCGGAAGCTGCGATGCTGATGGAGCGGCTCGCCGACAAGGCGGCGCAGGCTCTGGGTCTCGATCCCGCGGAGATCCGCCGCCGCAATCTGATTCCGGCCGATGCTTTCCCGTACCGGACCGCGACCGGTTCGGTTCTCGATTCCGGGGACTATCCGCAACTCCTCGAATTGGCGAAGCAGAAGGCCGGCTACGACGACGCGTTGCGCTTGCGCAACGAACGGCGCGCGGAGGGCGAGGTCTGCGGCGTTGGCATCGCGGTCTATACCGAACCCTGCGGACAGGGCTGGGAGAGCGCGGAAGTGCGGCTCGATCCGGACGGCACGCTGGTCGCCGCCACGGGAGCGAGCGCGCAAGGGCAGGGACGTGAGACAGCCTACGCGCAGATCGTCGCCGATGCGCTTCGCACGCGGCCGGAGCGGATCAAGATCGATCACGGCGATACGGCAAGCTGTCCGACAGGCATCGGCGCGCTGGCCAGCCGGTCCACCCCGATCGGCGGCAGCGCGCTTCTGAAGGCGACGGAACAATTCCGCGAAAAGGCGCGCCTGTGTGCCGCGCGGCTGCTCCAGGCGGATCCCGAACAACTCGCGCTGACCGAGAGCGGCTTCGAAACCGCGATTCCGGTCCGCCGCGGACTGACCTGGCGCGATCTCGCGCGAATTGCCCGGGCCGATGCCGAAATTGCCGCGGAGTTTGGCAAGGGGTTCCGCACGCATTGTGTGTACGAGGCCGAAGGCGAGGCCTGGTCGAGCGGATGCGTCATCGCCTTCGTCACCATCGATGCCGAGACCGGGGTGCTCACCGTCGACCGGATCGTCTGGGTCGACGATGCCGGCACCGTCGTCAACCCCATGCTGGCGGAGGGGCAGATGATCGGCGGGCTGGCGCAGGGCCTCGGCGAGGCGATGCTGGAGCGGCTCGTCTATGACGAGGACGGGCAGCTCGTGACGGCATCCTTCATGGATTATGCTATACCGCGCGCGACCCATATGCCCGAGCTGG
Organism: Pseudorhodoplanes sp.; assembly: GCF_035565795.1. GTDB lineage: Bacteria > Pseudomonadota > Alphaproteobacteria > Rhizobiales > Xanthobacteraceae > Pseudorhodoplanes. Next base: position 7,720 of record NZ_DATMRV010000152.1, on the reverse strand, counting down.
TGCTCGGAAAGATCGAGACCCAGAGCCCGTTCAACGTGCTCGGGGCCAAGGGTATCGGCGAAGCCGGCTGCGTCGGCGTGCCGGCGGCGATCGTGAACGCGGCGGTTGATGCGCTGAAGCCTTTCGGGGTGACGCATCTCGACATGCCCCTGACCGGCGAGAAGCTCTGGTCGGCGATGCAAAACGGAATGACGGAAGAAGGAACGAAGCGATGAAGTACGGCAGAAAAGACGCGAAGGCCTATTCCCGCGAACACATGAAGGGTGTCTGGGCCGCGGCGCTCACGCCGTTCACGCAGGACTACAAGATCGACGAGAAGGGGCTTTCGTCCAATCTCGCGCACTGGAGCAACGATCTCGGTATCGACGGCGTTTTCATTGCGGGCAAGCAGGGCGAGTTCTTCTCGATGTCGGTGCCGGAGCGCAAGCGCACCTTCGAGATCGCGGTCGATGCGGCGAAGAAGAACGGCTTCCAGACCATCATGTCCTGCTCCGACCAGAACATGGACGTGGTGATCGACCTCGCCAAACACGCGGAAGCGGTGGGCGCCGATTACATCGTGGTGCATGCGCCGGTCCTGCATTTCTTCAAATCGCAGGACGAGACGCTGTACGAATATTACAAGTACATCAGCGAGCAGACCAATATCGGCATCGCGATGTGGAGCCATCCTGACTCGGGCTACCTGATGAGCCCGGAACTGTGTGCAAAGATCGCCGAACTGGAGACCGTGGTCGCGATCAAGTATTCGGTGCCGCGCGAGATGTACGCCAAGCTGACGAAGCTCGCGGGCGACAAAATTCTGGTTTCGACCGCATCCGAAGAGGAGTGGCTCGACAACATTCTCGAGCTGAACTGGCGGCTCTACCTGTGCTCGAATCCGCCCTATTTGTTCCAAACCGCGGCCGACAAGCGGATTCGCGAATACACCGATCTCGCTTTCAAGGGCGATGCCGCAGGCGCTCGCAAGATTCGCGACAGCCTCAATCCGGTGCGCGAAGCGTTCAAGAAGACGCGTCCAGCCGAGAAGCCGCATGCGCACGCAAAATATTGGCAATCGCTGCTCGGTCAGGCGGCAGGACCGGTGCGCCGTCCGATGCTCGAATTGACGGAGGCCGAAAAAGCCAACGTTCGCGCCGCGCTCGCGGGCTGTGGCTTGAAACTTGCTAGCAACTCCGGCGAGTTGAAGTCTTCGGCCGCGTAATCGTCGGACTGGCAGATTTGATCAACGTGAAGTGGCGCGCGCTGCGCGAAGGAGGTCTCAGGACGATGATGCGTTTTGCGTTTGTTTTGGTGTTGACTGCACTTGGATTGGCACCTGCGGCTGCTCAGCAGCCTCTGAAGATTGGGTTCATCACCACGCTGTCCGGACCGGGCGGCTATCTCGGTCAGGATATCCGCGACGCGTTCCAGCTCGCGGTCGAGGCAGAGGGCGGCAAGCTGGGCGGCGTTCCCGTGAAGTTGATGATCGAAGATGACGGGCTGAAGCCCGGCCAGGCCAAGCAGATCGCGGAACGCTTCATGAAAAGCGACGGCGTGAAACTGTTCACGGGCGTTGTCTTCTCCAACGTAGCGAGCGCCATCGTCCCCGACATCGTCGACAACGGCGCTATCTTTGTCAGCCCCAATGCCGGTCCGTCCAACCTGGCCGGGAAGGAATGCCACAAGAATTACTTCGTGATGTCGTGGCTGACCGACACGATGCAGGGCAGCGCCGGGCAGAATGCCAATGCGCTCGGCTACAAGCGCGCCATCGTGCTCGCTCCGAACTACGTCGCCGGCAAGGACGCGATCGAGGGCTTCAAGCGCTTCTTCAGGGGGCAGGTGATCGGCGAAATCTACACGCGTCTCGATCAGACCGATTTCTCTGCAGAGATGGCGCAGATCAGGGCGGCCAAGCCGGATGTCGTGTTCCACTTCCATCCCGGCGCGCTCGGCATTGCCTTCATGCGGCAATATCAGCAGGCGGGACTTCTCGGCACGATCCCGATGGTGCTGGCCGAGCCCTCGATGGATCACGTGCTGCTCAAGACCGTCGGTGATGCTTCGCTCGGCATCGACGTGTCGGGTGCCTGGAATGCCGATTTCGACAATCCGGTGAACAAGGATTTCGTGGCGGCCTTCACCAAGAAATACGGCCGCACACCGACCATGTATGCGGCACAGGGCTACGACACCGCGATCGCGATCGGCGCCGCGCTCAAGGCCATCGGTGGCAAGATGGACAACACCGAAGGCTTCCGCGCAGCGATGCTGAAGGCGGATTACAAGCTGACCCGCGGCAGCTTCAAGTTCGGCAAGAACCAGCACCCGGTTCAGGACTGGTTCGCGATGAAGGTCGAGAAGGACCCGGCGGGCACGATCACGCTCAAGACCCGTGAGAAGATTCTGACGGACTACGGTGATCCCTACGCTGCGGATTGCAAACTGTGACGGCTGTTGCCGCTCGCGCTGAAATGGCGGGTCCCGATACGCTTCGGCTCGGGACCGCCGTCATTCACCGGCTCGCGGATATCGAACGCATTGGCTGGCCGGCGGCTGCGATTTTCCGCGATCTGACCGGCACCGCGCTCGCCGATGCAGCTGCGTCATATCCCGGCGCGGTCGACGCCGCTGCCGGGACACTGGCCCTTACGTTCAACTCCTACATCATCGACATGCCGGGACATCTTGTTCTGATCGATGCCGGCATCGGTAACGGCAAGGAGCGGCCGGACCGTCCGGCCTGGCACAGGCGAACCGGCGATTTCATGCAACGCCTGCGCGCGCTCGGCTATCAGCCTGATGATTTCGATCTCGTCATCAACACGCACCTGCATGCCGATCACGTCGGCTGGAATACGACGGGCAGTGGACAGGACTGGCGCCCCGCATTTCCCAACGCGCGATACATCGTGCCGAAGCAGGAACTGGCGCATTGGAGTGCACTGTTCGCGTCGGACAAGCACACGTTGCACGGAGCCTACGCAGACAGCGTGCAGCCCATCCTGGACGCCGGGCTTTATGAAGCCGTCGACACGCCTTCGGAAATCGTGCCCGGCCTCCGGCTCGAGCCGGCGCCCGGGCACACCGGCGGCATGGCGGTGGTTCGCCTTATTGCTGATGGCGGCCAGTTGCTATTCCTGGCGGATGTGTTGCACAGTCCGGTCCAGCTTGCGACGCCCCAATTGACCTCGAACTTCTGCGTCGATCCGGCGCAGGCGTGCGCCACGCGGCGGAGATTGCTTGACGCCTGCGCGGGGACGGACACAATCGTTGCAACCTACCATTTTCCGCCACCTGTGTTCGGGACGATTGTGAAAGCGGGAGAGGGCTACAAGCTCAATCCCGTCGATGCTGTATGAAATGAAATGACCAGAAGGAGGAACTAGTGAGATTAACCAAGCTTGGCGCCGGATTGGCGCTGTCCGCGCTGCTCGCGACGGGTGCCGCCGCGCAGCAGCCCGTAAAGATCGGTTTCATCACCACGCTGTCCGGACCCGGTGGCTATATCGGCGCCGACTCGCGCGACGCATTCAACCTCGCGGTTGAAATGGAAGGCGGCAAGCTCGGCGGCATGCCGGTGCAGGTGGTCGTGGAAGACGACGGCCTGAAGCCCGGCCAGGGCAAGCAGATCGCCGATCGCATGCTGAAGACCGACGGCATCAAGCTGTTCACCGGCATTATCTTCTCGAACGTGCTCGGCGCCACCGCGCCCGACATCCTCGACGCCGGCGGCATCTATGTCAGCAACAATGCCGGGCCGTCGAATTTCGCGGGCAAGGACTGCCACAAGAACTATTTTGTCGTGTCGTGGCAGAACGACACGCTGCATGAAAGCGCAGGGCAGAACGCCACCAATCTCGGCTACAAGAAAGCGTTCATTCTCGCGCCGAACTACCCGGCCGGCAAGGACGCGCTCGCTGGCTTCAAGCGCTTCTTCAAGGGCGACATTGTCGGCGAGGTCTATACGCGCCTCGATCAGACTGACTTTGCTCCCGAGATGGCGCAGATCCGCGCCGCCAAGCCCGACATGGTGTTCCACTTCCACCCGGGCGGTCTCGGCATCACCTTCGCGCGCCAGTATCAGCAGGCCGGCCTTCTCGGCACGGTCCCGCTTGTCGTCGCGGCTCCGTCGGTTGACGCCAATATCGTGAAGGCGCTGGGCGATGCTGCCATCGGCACCAACGGCACGACCCACTGGAACACCGACTTCGACAACGCGGCCAACAAGAAGTTCATGGACGCATGGACGAAGAAGTATCCCGGCCGGTTGCCGACCTATTACGCCGGCCAGGCCTATGACACCGCGCTCGCGATCGGTGCGGCGCTGAAGGCCGTCAACGGCGACCTGAAGGATCCTGAAAAGTTCCGTCAGGCCATGCTGAAGGCGGACTTCCAGGCCGTGCGTGGACCCTTCAAGTTCGGCAACAACCAGCACCCGGTCCAGGACTGGGTTGCGACCCGTGTCGAGAAGGGCCCGGATGGCGCCCCGATCATCAAGACGATCGGCAAGGTGTTCACCGACAAGGGCGACGTCTTTTCCAAGGACTGCAAGCTCTAAGCTTGAGATAGGTATCCGGGAGGCGTAAGCCTCCCGGATCTCCGTGCAGGGCGCGAGGGGGATTGCCGTTATGATGTGTTGCCCGCGATGACGCTGGCTCTCGAACAGGTTCTGAACGGGTTTCAGTTCGGCATCATGCTGTTTCTGATGGCGGCAGGGCTGACGCTGATCTTCGGCATCATGAACGTGATCAATCTCGCGCACGGCTCGCTCTACATGATCGGAGCCTATGCTGCGGCATTGGTCGCGGCGCGGACCGGCTCTTTTCTGCTGGCCGTGCCGGCTGGCCTGATCGCCGGCGCGCTCGCCGGGCTGATCATCGAATTCCTTGTCATTCGCAAGCTTTACGACCGCGACCACCTGCAGCAGGTGCTCGCGACCTTCGGACTGATCCTGTTCATCAACGAAGGCACCACGATGCTGTTCGGCCGCACGCCGCTCTTCGTGTCGATGCCGCCTTTCCTCTCGGGCTCGGTCGAAATCATTCCCGGCATCCCGTATCCGACCTATCGCATCGCGATCATGGTGGTCGGCCTTCTGGTCGCGCTCGGGCTTTATCTGCTGGTCAACAAGACCCGGATCGGCATGCTGGTACGCGCGGGCTCGACCCATCGCGAGATGGTGCGTGCGCTCGGCGTCGACATTCGCATGCTCTATACAATCGTGTTCGCGCTCGGCGCCCTGCTTGCCGGCCTTGCGGGCCTGATGGCGGGCCCCTTGCTCGCGGTGCAGGTCGGCATGGGCGAGCAGATCCTCATTCTCACATTCGTCGTCGTCGTGATCGGCGGGCTCGGATCGATCCGCGGCGCGTTCTACGGCGCGCTGATCGTCGGCGTCACCGACACGCTGCTGCGTGCGTTCCTGCCGGGCTTTCTCAAGACTTTCATGAATGCGTCGGAAGCCGATGCCCTCGGGGCCGGTCTCTCGTCGATGGGCATCTACATGGTGATGGCGCTGGTGCTCCTGATCCGGCCGCAAGGGCTGTTCCATGCTCAAGGTTGACGAGAAATACGTCGGGCAGGTGGACATGCCGTCCAGCCGGAACTGGTGGCCGGTGATCGGCACGGTCGTCTTTGTCCTGTGCGCGGCCGCGTTTCCAGCCTTCGCCAAAGCGATCGGCGATCCCTCGCTGATCGGCCTTGCCATCCGCATTTCGATCTATGCGATCGCTGCGGCCAGCCTCAATCTGATCCTCGGCTATGGCGGCATGATCAGCTTCGGACATGCGGCCTATTTCGGCATCGGCGGCTATGTGGTCGGCATCCTCTATCACCACTTCGTGGAGGGTTCGCCGTTCCTCGGCTTCATTCCGGGTACGAACCAGTTTCTGATCACGATCCCGGCTGCGATCATCATCAGCGGGCTGTTCGCGCTCGTGCTGGGTGCGCTGTCGCTGCGAACGAGCGGCGTGCCGTTCATCATGATCACGCTCGCCTTCGCGCAGATGCTGTTCTTCCTGTTCCTGTCCCTGAAGGCCTATGGCGGCGACGACGGACTGATCGTGCGGCGGCGCAACGTGCTGTTCGACCTGAACATGGCCGACGACACGACGTTCTTCTACCTCACCATCGGACTGGCGATCCTCTATTTCATCGCCTTTGCGCGGCTGGTGCGCTCGCCGTTCGGCCTCGTGCTGGGCGGCATCCGCCAGAACGAGCGCCGTATGGCGGCGATCGGCGTCTCGACCTATCAGTACAAGCTGACCGCGTTCGTCATCGCCGGCATGGGGGCAGGGCTCGCGGGCGCGCTGATGGCGAATTACTCGAAGTTCGTCTCGCCGGACATGCTGCACTGGACCAAGTCCGGCGACCTTATGATCATGATCATCATCGGCGGCACCGGCACGTTGCTCGGCCCGGCCCTCGGCGCCGTGGTGCTGATCGGGCTGGAAACGTTCCTGACATCCTGGACCGAGCACTGGAAGTTCATCCTCGGTCCGATCCTGATCGTGATCGTGCTGTTCTCATCAGGCGGGCTGACATCGCTGTTCCAAGGCTGGAGCCGCAAACGTGAGTGAGCCGCTCCTCAAGGTCGACGGTCTGATCAAGCGCTTTGGCGGCCTGGTTGCGACCAACAATCTCTCGCTCGATGTGGTCGAAGGCGAATTGCATGCGCTGATCGGGCCGAACGGCGCAGGCAAGACCACCTTCATCTCGCAGATCGCGGGCGAACTGCATCAGGATTCCGGGACGATCCATTTCGACGGCAACGAAATTTCGCAATGGAAAACGCCGGTGCGCGTGCAGCGCGGACTCGCCCGCTCGTTTCAGATCACGCAGCTGCTGCCGGATTACACCGCGCTCGACAATGTGGCGCTCGCGGTTCAGGTGAGGCGTGGCCACTCGTATCAGTTCTTCACCGATGCGCGGAAGAAAACCGATCTGCGCGATGAGGGCCGCCAGCATCTCGAGCGCGCCGGGCTCGGCAGCCGCGCCAATATCGTGGTGTCGGAGCTGTCGCACGGCGAGCAGAAGCAGCTCGAGCTTGCGATCGCGCTCGCGACAAAGCCCCGGATGCTGCTGCTGGACGAGCCGATGGCCGGCCTCGGCACCGCCGAATGCGCGCGCATGATCGATCTCCTGAAGGTGCTGAAGACCGAGGTCACGATCCTCCTGGTCGAGCACGATATGGACGCGGTATTTGCGCTCGCCGACCGCATCTCGGTGCTGGTCAACGGCGAGCGGATCGCGACCGGCTCGGCCGACGATATCCGCGCCAATGAGGCGGTTCGGGTCGCCTATCTCGGCGAGGGCGACGCATGATGCTGAAGGTCGAGAAGCTGCAGGCAAGCTATGGCCGCAGCCAGGTTCTGTTCGATATCGATCTGTCGGTCGGCGAGGGCGAGATCGTGACGCTGCTCGGCCGTAATGGCATGGGCAAGACCACGACGATCCGTTCGATCATGGGACTGACGCCGCCCGCGGGCGGAAGCGTCGAGTTCGCAGGGCAGGCGGTGATCGGCCGCACGCCGGAAGCGATCGCGCGCGGCGGCATCGGGCTTGTGCCGGAGGGCCGGCAGGTGTTTCCGCTGCTGACGGTGTTCGAGAATCTGGTCGCGACATCGGCCAATCGCCTGAAGCGCAAGAATCCGTGGACGCTGGGCGAAGTGTTCAAGCTGTTTCCGCGGCTGGAAGAGCGTCGCAATCAATATGCGCGCACGCTGTCCGGCGGCGAGCA
>NZ_DATMRV010000151.1:0-9061 GCF_035565795.1 Pseudorhodoplanes sp. | reverse complement strand
TTCGCTCGTCAAGCAGGTGTTCGCCTCGCGCCACGCGCTTGCGGTGGCACGAGGCGACTTTTATGCGACCGGCCTCGTGTCCATGCGTGAATCACTCCGAGCTCCGGCAACACAGTGCCAACGCGATCGCGCGTCGTTTCGATATTGATCTCCAAATTCACGTCAAATCCCGCTCCTCGCGCTTGATCCCGATGAAGATATGGGCAGTGGTCACAATTGCGAACAGCAGATGGCCAGCCGTCATTGAAGGAGCCGACCGTAGACAAACGCCATGGCCTTTTTCATGATCTTCTCTTGATGCATATCGAATGACAAGCACACCCGTGAGAACCGCCTTCGGCCCGCCGCGTCAGCGGGTTTCGGAAGTGGTCGAACTCGATCACATCCACCGCGCGCGAGGCGGACCGACACGCAGGATCGCTTTCGCGTTCCAGCTGCCATTACGTGCGTTCTAGCGCGTCAACTTCTCGGGCATCACGCGGCGCTCGCCCCCGCCGCGATGCAGCCCCATGTCGGCCAGCAGCCCAACAGGCGGACCGCGTTCGTTTCCGGTGACGCTGCCTGAGCAAAATTGCGACGCTCCGCCATCACTTTCACAGAATTTGTTCAGCCGCTCTGTCGCCGATCTTCAATGGATAACAAAACTGAGTCACCCATAAATAAAATCTCAGAAGCATAACTTTCTCGAATTTCAACCGAGAACTGTCGAGCAACGCGTCTTGTAATCAAGGCAATGAGGCGCACAGCGCAACACAGTGCGGCGTTATCTTGAAACAGCAACAGTCAAATGTAGAATAATTCTGCAATTGATTCGCGCATGAATTTCCTAGGGGGACCAATGAGGAAAGCATTAGTCGCGACCGTTGTTCTACTGGTCGGCTTAAGCTTCCTGACAATCGGTGCAGTTGCCCAAGTCGCGACTGCGAACCTTTCGGTTCAGATCACAATAACCGCGGGGTGCCTCTTACAAAACGTCAACAACATCAACTTCGGACCTCATGCATTGCTCTCGTCCAATGTCGACGCGACCGGCTCGTTCGAAGTTCTTTGCACCAGCGGCGTCCCGTACACGGTGTCGTTGGATGGCGGCGGCGGCGGCTCGATCAATTCGCGCCGGATGGAATCGGGGGGCGAACAAGTCAGCTATCAGCTCTACTCAGACCCGGCGCGTTTACAAATCTGGGGCGAGACGCTCGGCGTGGACCGTGTGAGCGGCACAGGCAGCGGTGTCGCTCAGTCACTGACCATCTATGGCCGGGTCCCTTCGCAGACGACGCCTCCGGCCGGTACATACACCGACACGGTGACGATCACTCTCAATTACTAAGACCGAGAGGCCGCGATGACGAAGGCCGTTTTCGTATTGCTAGCGGTCGCGATCACCAGCACAGCGCACGCCGCCTCTCTCCGTATCGCTCCAATTTCAGTCGAAGTAACCGAACCAGCGAAGACCGTCGCCGTCACTCTTCGTAATGAGGGCGACACGGCGATTACCGTGCAGTCTCGGATCATGCGCTGGAGCCAGTCCAACGGCGAGGACCGCCTGGAACCAGCCAACGGTGTCGTCACAAGCCCGCCGATAGGGACCATCGCGCCTGGCGCCGAGAACGTCGTGCGCATCGTGCGTATCGATACCAGAAATGCCGCGGGTGAAGAGAGCTATCGTTTGATCATCGATCAACTGCCCGATCCAAAGGAGCGAAAGCCCAACTCCGTGAATCTGCTGATCAGGCACTCCGTTCCTGTCTTCTTTTCAGCCGCCGATTCCACGAAATCGCGACTGACCTGGACCGTGAAGCGAAGCGGAGGGAGCATTCTGGTTTCGGCGACAAATTCAGGCGGATCTCATATCCGTATTTCCGATTTCGGCCTCAAGACTCGGGATGGCAAAGAACTCGCCAGAGCGAGCGGGCTTGTTGGTTATGTATTGCCCGGGTCCACGGTGCGGTGGCGTTTTGCGTCGCTTCAAAACTCCTATTCCGGCGTCGCGAATATCGTAGCGCGAAGTGGATCTGGCCCCATCCATGCGCAAGTCAAGGTCGATCGCTAACACGATCGGACTGTTTCTATCCGTCGCGATTGGTCTTTCGACAGACCGCTCGCATGCCGATCCGGCACCTGATGCCGACGACCTGCATGTCCAAGCTTTGCATGTCCAAGACCTGCAAACCGAAAACCTGCGAGCTCAAGCTTCGCGGGCTCAGGACCTGCAGCTCGAAGTCTTCATCAACGGAGAACCGCGCAATCTCATCGCATCCTTTCGGCAAAATGCCGACGGCACGTTCTCGATCTCGGCGCGACAATTCCGCAACATTGGGCTTGTTCCAGCCGCCAATGCGACATCGGCAGATGGCTATGTGCTGCTCGAGCGCTTGTCGAATGTATCCTATCGCTACGACGCCGCGCGCCAGACCATCCACTTCACAGCGTCCGATGATGCCCGCGTTGTGCGCATCATCGACATGAGACGAAAGGATCGCGCCGACCTGCAGCCGGTCTCGGGTACGGGGGCGCTGGTGAACTATACGATCTATGGAAGCCTGCAAAGCGATCCGCGGCAATTCGGCAGAAGTGCGTATCGTGGCGTCTCCGGATATTTCGACTCGCGGGTTTTCTCACCGCACGGAACGCTGACAAACTCCGTTATCGGCCGCGTCGATCAAGGCGATGAACTGCCGAACTTCACGCGCCTGGATACGCGATGGAGCTATTCGGACCCGGATAGCCTGACGACCACAGTCGTCGGCGACTTCATTACGCGCGGACCGAGCTGGGCTCGTCCGGTGCGGATGGGAGGCTTCCAAAGACGTCATAATTTTTCGATCAGGCCGGACCTGATCACCATGCCGGTGCCAAACCTGTCGGGATCGGCAGCGGTTCCGTCGTCGGTCGATGTGCTGGTGAACAACTCCAGGGTCTATAGCGGTCAGGTGGGATCCGGCCCGTTTCGGGTCGACAATCTGCCCGTTGTGACCGGCCAGGGAACCGCCCGTCTTCTCATTCGAGACGCGTTGGGGCGCGAGACCGTCCAGGATGTTGCGTATTACGCCTCGCCGGATCTTCTTAGGCCGGGATTGACCGATTATTCCTTCGAGGCGGGCTTTGCACGTCGTTGGTACGGGATCGAGTCCAACTCCTATGACAAAGACCCGATGCTCTCCGGCAGTGGCCGCGTCGGCGTGTCGGATACATTCACGCTCGAGGCCCATGCCGAAGCAACCGATAACCTGGTGAATGGCGGTGTGGGCGGCGTGTTCGGGCTAGGCACATTCGGGATTGGCTCGCTCGCCTTCGCTGCAAGCAACCACCGCGGCGGCACCGGCTTCCTCGCAAACGCTTCCATAGAGGCGCGCTCGCAAAATTTCAGCGTGTACTTGCGAAGTCAGCGGACCTTCGGCGACTATATCGACCTCGCTGCCGTTTCCGCCTCGTCAAGTTACGACGCGCACTATCCAGGACAATGGCTGGCGCTGCCGCCAAAAGCGATTGACCAGGTCTCGCTTTCGCTTCCGCTTGGTTTCGACCGGTCATCCGTCAATCTGTCCTTCACGCATCTGGAAACCGCGATTGGAGACACATCACGAATCTTCGGCCTATCCTACAGTCGCGCGGTCCTTGCGAACGGAAACGTATTTGTCTCCGCCTACAAGGACATTGACCGCGAGAGTTACGGCGTATTCGGGGGACTTTCGTTCGCGCTGAATGACCAAACTTCGGCGATGGCGGCCGTTCAATCATTGGATCGGCGGCCGGCATTCACGGCGGAAGCAATGCGTCAGATGAGCGGGGCGGTTCACGATTATGGATGGCGCCTGCGCGGCTCGACAGATGATGCCTCGAATGCAGTTGCCGCTGCCTACCGGCTGCCGAGCGCAAGAATCGAAGCCGGTGTCCAGGGCGGCACCCGGAGCGCCAACGCCTTCGGGCAGGTCGACGGAGCGGTGGTCATGATGGAAAAAGATATATTCCTGACCAACAAGATCGACGATGCCTTTGCCGTCGTCGATGTCGGTGCGCCGGACGTCACCGTCAGTCATCAGAATCGCGTGGCCGGAACAACGAACGCGTCGGGCAAGGTTCTGGTCCCCGCGTTGCAATCCTGGATAAAGAACGAAATCGCAGTCGATCCTGCTACGCTTCCGATCGATATTGATCTCGAACGTGTGCGCCAGAAGGTCGTTCCGGCACAGCAGTCGGGTGTCACCGTCAAGTTCGAAGCCAGGCCGGGCAACCGGTCCGCGCTTGTCAGTCTGCGTGGCGCCGACGGGCGCTTTATCGAGGTCGGATCGACCGCGAGCCGGGAGGGCGGTGCCGGCAGTTGGGTTGTCGGTTACGACGGTCAGGTTTTCATCACGGATGTCGAGGCCGCCAACACGATTGTTGTCGATCAGCCGAATGGCCGCACTTGCCGCGCTTCGTTCCCGTTCGAACACAAACCCGGTGAGCTCGCACGCATTGAAAATGTGATTTGCCGGTGATCAAATGAAACGGCTTCTCCTCCTCGTCATTTTGCTTCTCGTGACCTGTCAGGCCGCGCAGGCACAGCAATGCGCCGCCAATACCACGATCACGTCGCCCATTTCCTTCACCGGAATTGACATCCTCAGTGGTGGCCATGTCGACACCACAGCAACCCTCACCATTCAATGCACCGGCCTGATCGGATTGATGCAGGTCTGTCCGAGCTTCAGCGCAGGAACCGGCGGCGCAAACGGATCGACGTCGCGGCACCTAAAGCGTGTCGGAGGCACGGAAACCATCAACGTCCAGCTTTTCCAGGATGCGGGCTATTCGATCCCATGGGGCTCATTGACGGACCCTTCGCTTGGCACAGTGCCCGCGATCGGCGTTGTGCTTGTGCTGGGCCTTGGCGGAACTGCGACGCAAACCGTCTATGCGCGGCTTTTCGGCAACCAGCAGACGGCCGCGCCGGGCACCTATACGTCGACGATCGACATGTCTTTACGTTTTGGCGCGGTATCTCTGCTGACAGGCTGCAACAGTCCGTTGCTGACCTCGACCCAGAACGGTCCCTCGTTCCAGGTTCAGGCGACTGTTCCGAAGAGCTGCCTTTTGTCGGTGCAGGATCACGTCAATTTCGGCGCGGTGCCGTTGCTCAATTCGAACATAGACACGCAGGGGAGCCTCGCGGTCCAGTGCACCAACACCACGCCCTATAACATTGCGCTGAGTGCCGGTAACGGCACGGGTGCAACCGTGACCGACCGCAAGATGACCGGCCCCGGCGGAGCCACGGTGAATTATCAAATCTTTCGTGACAGCGGGATGTCGCAAAACTGGGGACAGACAATCGGCAGCGATACCTACGCCGCGACCGGGAGTGGCCTTCTGACGCTGAAGCCCGTCTTTGGTCGTGTCCCTCCGCAAACCACGCCAGCGGCGGGCACCTATAACGATACGCTGCTGGTCACGCTGACCTATTGATCGATGCTTAAAGTGCCTCGACTGAAATCCGTGCCGCGCCCGCCGCTAGCGAGGACCTGGCATCGAAGAAACTGATGGTCCGCTGTCGACAGCTGGAACTTGAACTTCAATAACCCGATGCGGGCGGATATCCCCCCCGCGAATTTGCGTCGCCTGAGCCCGTTAAGGCGCTGGGCGGCGGTTCACTCGATTATTTCCTTGATGTCGTTGAGCGTGGGCAGTGTTCCGCCCGCACGAGTTTCAAGCCGGCCCTGTCAGTCCCCAATCCGGCCCAATGTGCACTGCCCCAGGCTGAAGCAATCCCGCCAACCGCAAGTACTTGGCGGCTTTGGCCAGACAAAATGCACGTCTGAGCTGAAAACGCGACGGCCCCCCCGATTGGCGCAATGCTCAGGTGAAATCGGGAACGCTTCTTGCATGAGACCGACCGAACGGGCGTTCGACGGCGAAGCCTGTTGGTCAGACCCCGATTTCCAGGAGCTTTCGCATGGGAAAGAGCACACATAAACCGCATTGGCTGAAACTGGCGGGGACCGCCGCCGCATTTGCCGCGGCCCTTTGGGCCATGCCCGCAAATGCTCAGGACAAGGCGGCCTTCCTCTTCCCCGGCAGCATCAACGACCAGAGCTGGAATGCGCAGGGCTATGCCGGCGCCGAAAAGCTGAAATCACTCGGCTGGCAGATCGGCTATACCGAAAACGTACCGGCGGCCGACATGGTGGAGGCTCTGCGCGACTATGCGCGGCAGGACTACAAGGTGGTTGTCGGCCATACCGGCCGCTTCCTGTCGGCGGCGCAGCGCGTCGGACCGGACTTCCCGAAGACCCTTTTCATCGTCGGCTCCGGTTCCGCGGGCGCCGGGGACAACGTAACTTCCATCGACTACGACAACGCGCAGTTTGGCTATCTTATGGGCGTTCTTGCAGCGCGCATGAGCAAGACCGGCAAGGTCGCGTCGGTGAACAGCCTTGAAGGCCTGCCCAACGTGGTCGCGCAGGTCGGCGGCTTCCGCAAGGGCGCGAAGAGCGTCAATTCAAACATCGAAGTGAAGGTCGTCTACATCAAGGGCATGGAAGACGCCGCAGAGGCGAAGGAAGCCGCGCTCTCACTGATCGCGGGCGGCGCCGACTTCATCTTCGGCAAGCTCAATGCCGGCCAGGCCGGCCTCATCCAGGCGGCCAAGGAGAAGGGCGTTTATGCCAGCGGCCGCTCGTTCGGCCACACCGCCATCGCACCGGACAACGTGCTGACCAATATCATCGAGAAATGGTCGGACATGTATTCGGCAGCGGCCGAAGCCAGCAAGAAGGAAAAGGTCGGCGGACAATACAGGCTGTACGGCTTCAACACGCCGGGCTCGACCGGCGCCGAGTTGCGCATGAGCGCCGACAGGGCCTTCAACGCCAAGGTGCCCGAGGCGGTGATTGCCGAGATCGACGGCCTGCAGAAGAAATTCGCCTCAGGCGAATTGAAGGTCTCGGTCACGCGCGACGACGCGCGCGGCGGCAGCTGACGCACGATACGCCTCCGCCGGGAAGCCCGTGATGCTGAAGATGCGCGGCATCTGCAAGAGCTATGGCTCGGTCCGCGCCAACCGCGACATCGATCTCGATGTTGCGGCTGGCCGGATCGTCGGCCTGCTCGGCGAGAACGGCTCCGGCAAGAGCACGCTGATGAAGGTGCTGTTCGGCATCGTGGCGGCCGATGCCGGAACCATCACCTTCAAGGACCAGATACTCGCGGCTCACAATCCGCGCATGGCGATCGCAGCGGGCCTTGGCATGATCCATCAGCATTTCACGCTGGTGGACGCCATGACCGTCACCGAGAATGTCATGCTCGGCTGGGATCGCGCCGGCTTCTGGCTGCGCCCGCAGGAGATCGCAGCTTTGATCCGGGATACCAGCCGCACCTACGGCCTCGATCTCGATCCGGACGCGGTCGTCGGCGATCTGCCGCATGGACAGCGCCAGCGCGTTGAGATCATGAAGGTCATTCTGCGCGGCGCCGAGCTTCTCATTCTGGACGAACCGACATCGAATCTCAGCCCGCCGGAAATCCGCGGCCTGCTCGATGTGATGCGGCGCCTGCGCGAACAGGGCCGCGGCGTCATCTTCATTTCGCACAAGCTCGATGAAGTTCTGGAGATCTGCGACGACATCGTGGTGCTGCGCGACGGCGAAGTCTCCGGCCGCCGCGCCGCCGAAGGTGCAACGAAGGCGGATCTCGCCCACATGATGGTCGGGCGCGACGTCACAAATACAATCGTGAAGACGGAACATGCGCCCGGAGCGCCGGTGCTGCACGTCGTGAAGCTCGGCCGACGCGACGAGAAGGGCCTGCAGCGGCTGAACGACATCTCGTTCTCGCTGCACGCAGGAGAAATCCTTGCCGTCGCCGGTGTTGACGGCAACGGTCAGTCCGATCTGGTCGATGTGCTGGCAGGCCTGCGTGACGCCACCGAAGGCGGCATCGATCTCGCGGGTCTAGACATCACGCGCCTGCCCGTCGCGGAACGGCTCGCGGCCGGCCTGTCCTATATCCCTGTCGACCGTGCCGCCACGTCGCTCGTGCCGGCGATGAGCGTCGCCGACAATCTCGCCTTGCGCGAATTCGACCGCACACCATTTTCCCGGCACGGCTGGCTGCGCCGGAGCGCCTTCGAGGAGCACACGCGCGAGCGCATGCAGCATTTCGGCATCCGTGCTGCGGGGCCGGATGCGCCAGCGCGCACGCTCTCCGGTGGCAATCAGCAGAAGATCGTGGTGGCGCGCGAGATCGGTCGCAAGCCGAAGGTGCTGATTGCGTTCCAGCCAACCTGGGGCCTCGATCCGGGCGCCACCCGTTTCGTCATCGATCAGCTGATCGCGTTGCGCGATGCCGGAGGCGCCGTCCTGTATCTCTCCGCATCCCTTGAAGAAGTTCTCATGCTCGGCGACCGTATCGCCGTGATGTATGGAGGCCGGCTCTCGAAGCCGGTGCCGCGCGCGAACGTCGATGTCACCGAGATCGGCCTGATGATGGCCGGTGCCGGAGCGATGGCGCAGACCGCCAGCCGGGCCGCATGAGCATGGCCACTGCCACCGACAGGGCGCGGGACAAGGATCCCGGCTTCCTCGATCGCGCGATGACGGCGCTCGCGTCAAGCAACGGCCTGCGAACCTTCCTGCTCGCATGCGCCGCGATCGGCCTCGCCCTCGCCGTCACCGGCCTGCTGATCCTGCTGGCCGGCAAGAACCCATTCTACGCCTATTGGGCGCTGATCAAGGGCGCCGTCGGCACCACAGGACGGCTTGCCTTCGCGCTCAACAAGAGCACGCCCTACATTCTCGCCGGAGTCGGCGTCGCATTTTGCTTCCGCGCCAAGGTGATCAACATCGGTGCGGAGGGCCAGATCGCGGTCGGCGGCATTGCTGCGACATACATCGCGCTCAATGTCCTCTGGCTTCCACCGTTCCTGCTGATTGCGCTTGCGCTCGTGGCCGGCGCGCTCTGCGGCGCCGCCTGGGCTGCGATCGCCGCGATCATCCGGCTCAAGCGCGGCGTGAACGAGGTTCTGTGCACATTGCTTTTGAATTTCGTCGGCGTGCTGCTGGTCGCGGAGGCCTTGCATGGC
>NZ_DATMRV010000150.1:0-4964 GCF_035565795.1 Pseudorhodoplanes sp. | reverse complement strand
CGCCCCGCTCCCGTTCGAGCGGAACCGTTAGTGCAGCCGGAACACCCCGTCCACGGCGCGGATCTCCGCCGGACGTATCAGCCGCGAATGCGCGACCGTGACCGTGTGCAGGAGGCCCTCGATCGACTTTTCCCAGAACCGGAGAAACTGGTTCAGTTCAGGAAAGTCCGGACAGAGGTCGTAGTCTTGCCAGACATAGGTCTGCAGGAGCCAGGGATGGTCCGGACGGCGGTACAGGATTTCCGCCGTCGTCAGGCCATATCCATCCACCTGCTTTCTGAAGTCTTCCGACGGCAGATTTCTTGATGGCATGTCAGTCCCCAAGGAAAGCGATTCTCACCTCTCGTGAGGCGAATAGAGTTCAATCGTCGCCCGCTTCTGACAAGCTCAAAATTTGAATTTTGTTCCTAAAATCAATGCATTAGCAGCATCTCCGAAAGGCTGCTGACAGCGCCGTTAACCACACGAAAGCGTGCTAGCAGTCCTCCTTGACGAGTGCCAATTTTTTGCTGCAAACCCCTTGCTTATGGAGCAACCGGCCCTAGATCGCCGACAACCGGTTCCAAGCCGGTTCTCCGACTCCAAATTTCGTCTCGAAACACTGATGGAGGATTCCCATGAAGTTCCGCCCGCTTCACGACCGCGTCGTCGTCAAGCGCATCGAGTCCGATGAGAAGACCGCCGGCGGCATCATCATCCCGGACACTGCCAAGGAGAAGCCCCAGCAGGGCGAAGTCATCGCCGTTGGTCCCGGTGGCCGCGACGAGTCTGGCAAGCTGATCCCGCTCGACGTCAAGACCGGTGACACCGTGCTGTTCGGCAAGTGGTCCGGCACCGAGGTCAAGATCGACGGCGTCGAATACCTGATCATGAAAGAGAGCGACATCATGGGCGTGATGGAAGACACCGTCGCGCGCAAGAAGGCCGCTTGATCCAAACAAAGAAATAATCCGAGGAAAATAAACAATGGCTGCGAAAGACGTAAAATTCTCCGTCGACGCGCGCGAGAAGATGCTGCGCGGCGTGGACGTTCTCGCGAATGCGGTGAAGGTCACGCTCGGTCCGAAGGGCCGCAACGTCGTGCTCGACAAGTCGTTCGGCGCCCCGCGCATCACCAAGGACGGTGTGACGGTCGCCAAGGAAATCGAGCTCGAGGACAAGTTCGAGAACATGGGCGCCCAGATGGTGCGCGAAGTCGCTTCGAAGTCGTCGGACTTCGCCGGTGACGGCACCACCACCGCCACCGTTCTCGCCCAGGCGATCGTGAGGGAAGGCGCCAAGTCGGTCGCCGCCGGCATGAACCCGATGGACCTGAAGCGCGGTATCGACCTCGCCGTCGAAGCCGTCGTCGAGCATCTGAAGTCGAACTCCAAGAAGGTCACTTCGAACGACGAAATCGCCCAGGTTGGCACTATCTCCGCCAACGGCGACAAGGAAATCGGTGACTACCTCGCCAAGGCAATGGCCAAGGTCGGCAACGAAGGCGTGATCACGGTCGAAGAGGCGAAGTCGCTCGAGACCGAACTCGACATCGTCGAGGGCATGCAGTTCGATCGCGGCTACATCTCCCCGTACTTCGTCACCAACGCCGACAAGATGCGCACCGAATTCGACGATGCGTATATCCTTGTCTACGAGAAGAAGCTGTCGGGCCTGCAGGAGCTGCTCCCGCTGCTCGAGGCGGTCGTTCAGACCTCCAAGCCGCTTGTCATCATCGCTGAAGAAGTCGAAGGCGAAGCGCTCGCGACCCTCGTGGTCAACAAGCTGCGCGGCGGCCTGAAGGTTGCGGCGGTGAAGGCTCCGGGCTTCGGCGATCGCCGCAAGGCCATGCTGCAGGACATCGCGATCCTGACCGGCGGCCAGGCGATTTCGGAGGACCTCGGCATCAAGCTGGAAAACGTCACGCTCAACATGCTCGGCCGCGCCAAGAAGGTGCTGATCGAGAAGGAAAACACCACGATCGTGAACGGCGCCGGCAAGAAGGCCGACATCGAGGCTCGCGTGAACCAGATCAAGGCGCAGATCGAGGAGACCACCTCGGACTACGACCGTGAGAAGCTGCAGGAGCGTCTGGCGAAGCTCGCAGGCGGCGTCGCGGTGATCCGCGTCGGCGGCGCGACCGAAGTCGAGGTGAAGGAGCGCAAGGATCGCGTTGACGATGCCATGCACGCCACCCGCGCTGCGGTCGAGGAAGGCATCCTGCCGGGCGGCGGCGTCGCCCTGCTCCGTGCCACCGAAGCCCTGAAGAAGGTCAAGACCGCCAACGACGACCAGAAGACCGGCGTCGAGATCGTGCGCAAGGCCCTGCAGGCTCCGGCCCGTCAGATCGCCACGAACGCGGGCGAAGACGGCTCGGTCATCGTCGGCAAGATCCTGGAGAAGGACCAGTACACCTTCGGCTTCGACGCGCAGAATGCCGAGTACGGCAACATGCTGTCGAAGGGCATCATCGACCCGACCAAGGTCGTGCGTGCTGCGATCCAGAATGCCGCGTCGGTGTCCGGCCTCCTGATCACCACCGAAGCCATGGTTGCCGAACTGCCGAAGAAGGCAGCGCCGGCGATGCCGGGCGGCGGCGGAATGGGCGGCATGGGCGGCATGGACTTCTAAGTCCTTCGCTCGTCGCGAAAGAATGCGAAGGGGCCGCGCAAGCGGCCCCTTTTCTTTTCAGCAGGACAGGCGCATGGCTGCGCCCCGCTTTCACCACAGGCCGATGCGACCGCTGACCACGCAAATCGGAATTGCGAGAATGATCTTCAGAGCGCTGCTCGCCCTTGCCATCGTCCTGCCCATTGCCGCGAACGACGCTTTCGCCGACAGCAGGACACAACGGCCGAAACTAACCGTCCGCAAGCAGGCGTGGAAAGGTTACGGCTTCCTCCCCGGCTATCCTCGCACCGAACGTGAGCGCCAGCGCGACCGCGCATACGAAGACCGGCGTTACATCGGCTGGGATGGCCGCACCTATTACGGCTTCGGCGGACCCGGCTTCTATGGCGGCCGCTACAATGGCGGGAGCTTCGGGCCATGCTGGACCTCGACCCCGATCGGCATGATCTGGAATTGCGGGCGGTAGTGCGGCTCCCCTGTGTCCCTTGACTTCGCCCCGATGCAGGCGAAGCTCGGGCTCATGCAAGATCCGGCCGCTTTCCTCTCCCCGCCTCCTCTGCCCGCCGAACGCTTCACCGACGCCAAGGCCGCGGTCGCACGCATCGCGCACATTTACCGGCGCAACACGACCTTCCTGCGCGAGCAGTTCGAGGCCTTCGCCGCCGGTGCGCCGCTCGAAGCACGCGTGCGCGCCACCTATCCATTCATTCGCATCACCACGGACACGCACGCGCGGCTGGACTCACGCCTGTCCTACGGCTTCGTGTCCGGTCCGGGCACCCACGAGACCAGTGTGACCCGCCCGGATCTGTTTCACGATTACCTCATCGAGCAGATCGAGCTATTGCTCACCAGTCACCGCGTGCCGGTCGAGATCGGGGAATCACACGAACCCATCCCGGTCCACTTCGCCTACACATCGGACATCGGGATCGCCGCAAGTCTTGTATCGGGCGGTCTTGAGGCTGCGGGACGCCCCCTGCGCGACCGGTTCGACGTGCCCGATCTTGCGACCATGGACGACTCGATCGCCGACGGCACGCTGCCGCTTGCGCCCGGTGCGCCCGCGCCCCTCGCGATGTTCCGCGCCGCGCGGGTGGATTACTCGCTGCACCGGCTCATCCATTACACCGGCACCGATCCCGAGCACTTCCAGAACTTCGTGATCTTCACGAATTACCAGTTCTACGTGGATGCGTTCGTGCGCATGTGCCGCGAGAGCGTTGCGGCCGGCACTCCCTCGTACGACGCTTTCGTCGAACCGGGAAACATCATCACGCGCCGCGGCGAGCCCGCCGCGATCCCCACGGGCCCGGCACGCTTGCCGCAGATGTCTGCCTATCATCTCGTGGCGCCGCGTAGCCGAGGCATCACGATGATCAATATCGGGACCGGCCCATCCAACGCGCGCAACATCACGGATCATGTGGCGGTGCTGCGCCCGCATGCATGGCTGATGCTTGGACATTGCGCGGGCCTGCGCAACACCCAGAAGCTCGGGGACTATGTGCTCGCGCATGGCTATGTACGCGAGGACCACGTGCTGGATGAGGAGCTTCCGATCTGGGTGCCGATTCCCGCTCTTGCCGAAATCCAGGTCGCGCTCGAACAATCGCTCGCCGAAGTCACCGGCCTCTCCGGCTACGACCTTAAGCGCATCATGCGGACCGGCACGGTCGCGAGCGTCGACAATCGCAACTGGGAGCTCGGCAACCATGGAGCGGTGATCCAGCGGCTGTCGCTGTCGCGTGCGGTCGGCCTCGACATGGAATCGGCCACGATCGCCGCCAATGGCTTCCGGTTTCGTGTTCCCTACGGCACGCTGCTGTGCGTGTCGGACAAGCCGTTGCATGGCGAGATCAAGCTCGCCGGCATGGCGGCGGAGTTCTATCGGCAGCGTGTCAGCCAGCATCTCGAAATCGGTCTCGCAGCGATCGAGAAACTGAAGTCGCAGGAATGGGAACGGCTGCATTCCCGCAAACTGCGCAGCTTCGCGGAGGTTGCCTTCCAGTAAGTCAGTCCAGCACAGGAGAAGCCAGCATGTCCGATATCAAGCTTGCGCCGGGGATTACGCCAGCGGGCAAGAGTTCGACGCCGACAGTGTGGAATATTCTCGGTCACACCTATTATGAGAAATCGAATTGCGGCACGTCATTCTCTTTCGAGACGTTCGACCCGCCGGGCACCTTCGTGCCGCCGCACATTCATCCGACGCAGGACGAATTCATCTACATGCTGGAAGGCACCTTTGACCTGTATCTCGATGGCCAATGGGTGAAGGCGTCTGCGGGCGATCTGGTGCGCATGCCGATGGGCTTGCCGCACGGCTATTACAACAAGACCGACAAGCCGAC
>NZ_DATMRV010000149.1:0-18650 GCF_035565795.1 Pseudorhodoplanes sp. | reverse complement strand
TCGATCATTTCCTTCCACTGCGCGATCCAGCCGACGGTACGGGCGACGGCGAACAGCACGGTGAACATCGAGGTCGGGAAGCCCATCGCCTTCAGGGTGATGCCTGAATAGAAGTCGATGTTCGGATACAGCTTCTTCTCGATGAAGTACTCGTCGTGCAAGGCGATGCGTTCGAGCTCCATTGCCACCTGCAGGAGCGGATCGTCGCCGTGGCCGACCTCCGCCAGCACCTCGTGACAGGTCTTCTGCATGATCTTCGCGCGCGGATCGTAGTTCTTGTAGACGCGGTGGCCGAAGCCCATCAGGCGGAACGGGTCGTTCTTGTCCTTGGCGCGCTTCACATATTCGGGGATGCGATCGACGGTGCCGATCTCCTCGAGCATCTTCAGCGCGGCTTCGTTGGCGCCGCCATGCGCGGGACCCCACAGACAGGCAACGCCGGCCGCGATGCAGGCGAACGGATTGGCCCCCGACGAGCCGGCGAGACGCACGGTCGAGGTCGAGGCGTTCTGTTCGTGGTCCGCATGAAGAATGAAGATGCGGTCCATCGCGCGCGCCAGAACCGGATTGGCCTTGTAGTCCTCGGTCGGCACCGCGAAGCACATCTTCAGGAAGTTGGACGAATAGTCGAGCGCATTGGTCGGATAAACGAATGGCTGACCGATCGTGTACTTGTAAGCCATTGCTGCGAGCGTCGGCATCTTCGCGATCATGCGGATCGAAGCGACGAGGCGCTGATACGGATCGGAGATGTCGGTGGAGTCGTGATAGAAGGCGGACAGCGCGCCGACCGAGCCGACCATCACCGCCATCGGGTGCGCGTCGCGGCGGAAGCCCTGGAAGAAGCGGCTCATCTGCTCGTGCACCATGGTGCGGTTGGTGACGCGCTTGACGAAATCCGCCTTCTGGGTCGCGGTCGGCAGCTCGCCGAACAACAGAAGGTAGCAGGTCTCGAGGAAGTCGCCGTGTTCGGCGAGTTGCTCGATCGGATAACCGCGATAGAGCAGGATGCCCTCGTCGCCGTCGATATAGGTGATCTTGGATTCGCAGCTCGCGGTGGACGTGAAGCCGGGATCGTAGGTGAACATCCCGGTCGCGCCGTAGAGCTTGGCGATGTCGATGACCTCGGGGCCGATGGTTCCGGCCTTGACCGGGAAGTTGTTACTCTCGTCGCCGACCGTGACTTTGGCGGTTTTCGCGTTTGCCGTCTTTGCGTCCATCGGCATCCCCTTACAAACAGCCCGGGTCATCCAGCGCGATCGGCCGGTCGCTAGCTCGACCACCGTTCAGCCCTTTACCCCGGGGGATTAGTCCAGTGACTGTGGCGTAGCCCATCCGTTTCCGCACCGCAAGATGGGCAGAAGTGGACGGTTCCGGGCTCTTGCGATCGTGCTAAACGACGGCGCTCCGGATTGCGGGGTCAGGCCGCGACGGAGCCGCTCTTCTGCGCTTGCTCGCGGATTCGATCGACGCTTTCGGCCTGTCCCAGCACTGCCAGGACATCGAAAATTCCGGGAGACGTCACCCGACCGGTGAGGGCGGCGCGCAACGGCTGCGCAACCGAGCCAAGTTTCACATTTGTGGAATCGGCATAGGCGCGCACGGCCGCTTCGGTCGTCTGCGCCGACCAGTCCGTGATCGATTCAAAATGCGGAAGCAGGCCCAGCAGGAGCCCGCGTGCCTCCGGGGACAACAACGCTCGCGCCTTGTCTTCCAGCGGGAGCGGCCGGTCGGACCAGATGAAGCGCGACTGTTCGAGCAATTCGACAAGCGTCTTGGCTCGCTCCTTCAGGCCGGGCATGGCCCTGAGCAGCTTTGCGCGCAGGTCGTCATCCAGCTTTGCTGACAACTCGGCACCGTTCGGAATGAAGGGCAGCGCACGCTCGAACTCGGCAAGCAGCACCGCATCGTCAGCCTGCCGCATATAGTGCCCGTTCAGGCTCTCCAGTTTTACGAAGTCGAAGCGTGCGGCGGAGCGCCCGATCTGCGGGAGGTCGAACAGGTCGATCATCTCCTGCGTCGAGAATATCTCCTGGTCGCCGTGGCTCCAGCCGAGACGGACGAGGTAATTGCGCAGCGCCTCCGGCAGGTAACCCATCGCGCGATAGGCATCGACACCCAGCGCGCCGTGCCGCTTGGACAGCTTCGAGCCGTCCGGGCCATGGATCAGCGGAATATGCGCCATCACAGGAACCGGCCAGCCGAGCGCGTCGTAGATCTGCTTCTGGCGCGCCGCGTTCGTCAGATGGTCATCGCCGCGAATGATGTGGGTGACGCCCATGTCGTGATCGTCGACCACGACCGCGAGCATGTAGGTCGGATTGCCGTCCGAACGCAGCAGCACGAGGTCGTCGAGGTCCTCGTTCTGCCAGACCACGCGGCCCTGAACCTGATCCTCGATCACGGTCACGCCGGTCAGCGGCGCCTTCAATCGGATGACCGGCTTTGCGCCTGCCGGCGCCTCGGATGCGTCACGATCGCGCCAGCGCCCGTCATAGAGGCGCGCGCGGCCCGCCGCGCGAGCGGCCTCGCGCATCTGGGCGAGTTCCTCGGGCGTGGCGTAACAGCGATAGGCGCGGCCGGAGGCCAGAAGCTGCTCGGCGACCTCGCGATGACGTGCGGCCCTGGCGAACTGGTGAACCGCATCACCGTCCCAGTTGATGCCAAGCCAGGTCAGGCCGTCGAGAATGGCGTCGATCGCAGCGTCGGTTGAGCGCTCACGGTCTGTGTCCTCGATCCGGAGCAGCATCTTGCCGGCGTGGCCACGTGCATAAAGCCAGTTGAACAGCGCGGTGCGGGCGCCGCCAATATGCAGGAAGCCGGTCGGAGAGGGTGCGAAGCGGGTAACGACGGTCATTCTGGGGCGTATCGGTTTCCGGTCGGCCCATCTATCATGGGCGGGAAGCTTTCGGAAACAGCGCATTGCCGTTCATTGCGGCAAGGACGGGGCAAGATTAACTGATCCCTTTCCGGGGCCACTGCCGGACCTTGGCGCTCAGGCACGAATTTGGCAGAAGGCACGCTTGGTAAGGGCACGCTGCGATCTGACATCGCAAGCGAGAGAGGCGAGATGGCCGTGGACGATAGTTCGAACTTGGAAGCGGGGCGCGATTTCATCCGTGACATCGTGCAGGCTGACCTGGATTCGGGACGCCACAAGACGGTCGTCACCCGCTTCCCGCCCGAGCCGAACGGCTATCTTCATATCGGACACGCCAAGTCGATCGGGCTGAATTTCGGCATCGCGCAGGAGTTCGGCGGACGCTGTCACCTGCGCTTCGACGACACCAACCCGGTCAAGGAGGAGCAGGAATATATCGACGCCATTCAAGAGGACGTGCGCTGGCTCGGCGGTGACTGGGGCGGCCACCTCTACTACGCGTCGGACTATTTCGAGCAGCTATACCAATGGGCCGAGTTACTGATCACGCAGGGCAAGGCCTATGTCGACGATCAGTCGCCGGACGAGATGCGTGCGACGCGCGGCACGTTGACCGAGCCCGGCAAGAACTCTCCGTTCCGCGATCGGTCGGTCGAGGAGAATCTCGACCTGTTCCGGCGCATGCGGGCCGGCGAATTTCCGAACGGGGCGCGCGTGCTCCGCGCCAAGATCGACATGGCGTCCGGCAACATCAATCTGCGCGACCCGGTCCTCTACCGCATCCTGCACGCGCATCATCCTCGCACCGGCGACGCCTGGAAGATCTATCCGAGCTACGATTACGCACACGGTCAGTCGGACGCGATCGAGCACGTCACCCATTCGATCTGCACGCTCGAATTCGAGGATCACCGGCCGCTCTATGACTGGTTCATCGAGAATCTGCCGGTGCCGTCCCGTCCGCATCAGTACGAATTCGCGCGGCTCAATCTGAGCTACACGGTTCTGTCGAAGCGGGTGCTGAACCGTCTGGTACAGGAGAAGCATGTCGCCGGATGGGACGATCCCCGCATGCCGACTCTCGCCGGGTTGCGCCGCCGCGGTGTTCCGCCGGCCGCGCTTCGCGATTTCGTCAAGCGCATCGGCGTGGCCAAGGCGAACAGCGTCGTCGATATCGCGATGCTGGATTTCTCGATCCGCGAGGCGCTCAACAAGACTGCGCTGCGCCGCATGGCCGTCCTGCGGCCACTGAAGGTGGTGATCGAGAATTATCCGGAAGGACAGCGCGAAGAGCTCGAAGCCATCAACCATCCGGACAATGAGGGCGCAGGCACCCGCACGATCCGTTTCGGCCGCGAGATCTATATCGAGCAGGACGATTTCATGGAGAACCCGCCGAAGAAGTTCTTCCGGCTCTCTCCCGGTTCCGAAGTGCGCCTGCGCTACGCGTATTTCATCACCTGCCGCGAGGTGGTGAAGAATGCCGCCGGCGAGGTCGTCGAATTGCGATGCACCTACGATCCGGCAACGAAGGGCGGCAATGCTCCCGACGGGCGCAAGGTCAAAGCCACGATCCATTGGGTCTCGGCGGCAGATGCCGTCTCGGCCGAGGTGCGTCTCTACAATCCGCTCTTCAGCAAGCCGGATCCGGATGCCGCGAACTTTGTGGCCGATCTCAATCCGAATTCGCTCGAGGTCCTGGCGAATGCGAAGCTGGAACCGGCCGTCGTCGCGGACAGTTCCAGCGAGCCGATGCAATTCGAACGGCAGGGCTATTTCGTGCGGGACCGCGACTCGACCCCGGGCCGTCCCGTGTTCAGCCGCACCATTGGGCTGCGGGACACCTGGGCGAAAGTGCAGGCAGGCGGCTGATCCCGATTTGATGTAACCTCGCGCCCCGGTTGCAAGGCCGGGGCGGGGCTCATGGCAGGCGAGAGCGATCCGAGGGGCCGCGCGCGAGCGCGAACCTGGCCGGTCGGTGGGCGCGCACAAGGCGCGACACCGGGCTGGCTTGGTGCGCTTTCGCCGCTCGCGCAAGGTGCCGGCGCCAGGATCGGCGGCTGGATCGCCTACGACACCGCGCCGGGCCGGCTTGTCCCGTGGCTGCCGATTGCGTTCGGACTCGGCGTCGTTCTCTATTTCGCGGGGGATCGCGAACCGCTGCTCTGGGCCGGATTGGCCCTGACTGCGGCCGCGCTGGCGCTCTGCATCGCGGCGCGCGCGCGGCCCTTGGCTTTTCCGGTTGCCGTTGCCGCTGCGGCGATCGCCTTCGGGTTCACGCTCTCGACCTGGAAGACCGCGCGCATCGCCCATCCGATCCTCGGCGCGCCGGCATTCAATGTGACCCTGTCCGGATTTGTCGAAGCGCGCGAGGAGCGCGAGCGCAGCGACCGCATCGTGATCCGTGTGCACACGATGAGCGGCGCACGGCCGGACATCAGGCTCGAACGCATCCGCGTCTCGGTCCGCAAGGGCATGGCGCCTCCGGTCGCCTCGTTCGTGGAACTGCGGGCGCGGCTCAATCCGCCGCTCTCACCGCTGCGGCCGGGAGGCTACGACTTCGCGCGCGATCACTATTTCCAGCGGCTGGGAGCGACCGGCTTCGTACTCGGTGCGGTCAAGCAGGTGCAGCCGCCGGAGCCGGCCGACCTGTCGCTTCGTGCGAAGGCTGCAATCGGTTCGCTGCGCGATGCCATCGACGCGCGCATCAGGGCCACGCTGCCGGGCGACAAGGGCGCCATCGCATCGGCGCTGATCACCGGCAAGCGCGATGCGATCTCAAGCTCGGTGAACGAGGCGATGTATGTCTCGAGCCTCGCGCATGTCCTGTCGATCTCGGGCTACCACATGGCAGTGGTGGCGGGCGTGGTGTTCTTCGTAATCCGCGCCGGGCTCGCGCTGCTCCCGGCGGTTGCCGCGCGTCACCCGATCAAGAAATGGGCTGCACTCGCCGCACTCGGCATGGCCGCATTCTATCTCGTCATGTCCGGCGCCGAAGTCGCGACCCAGCGCGCCTTCATCATGACGGCGATCGTGCTGATCGGCGTGACGTTCGACCGGCCGGCGCTAACGCTCCGCACGATCTGCGTCGCAGCTCTGGTCTTGCTGGCGATTTCTCCCGAAGCGATCGTACACCCAAGCTTCCAGATGTCGTTCGCCGCAACGCTGGCGCTGATCGCGGTCTATGAGCGCGGCTTGCCATGGCTGTCGGCCGAGCCGAAGACGACGCTCGCGGCGCGCATCGCGCTGTGGGGCGGCCGCGAGATCGCAGCGCTCGTCCTCGCCTCGCTGGTCGCGGGCTTCGCAACGACGCTGTTTGCAGCCTATCACTTTCATCGGCTGGCGCCCTATGGCGTGCTCGCGAACCTCCTCGCCATGCCTGCGGTGTCGATCTGGGTCATGCCGGCCGGGCTGCTCGCGTTATTCCTGCTTCCGTTCGGATTCGACCGGCCGTTCTGGTGGCTGATGGGCGAGGGGATCGAGTGGATGATCGTCGTCGCAAGCTGGGTCGCAAGCCTGCCCGGCGCGGTCGGGCGCATCCACGCCTTCGGCATCGGTCCGCTGCTGCTCGGGACGGCCGGACTTATCCTGCTGTGTCTCCTGCGATCGCCCCTGCGCTGGACCGGGGCGGTTCTGGCCGTTCTGTGCATTGTCGCGGCCTGGGCGACGCAACGCCCGGACGTTCTGATTTCGGCCGATGCCGGGATGGTGGCGGTGCGCGATTCCGGCGGTGCGCTGCGGGTCATGGCGAGCCGCCGCGACAGCTTTGTGTTGCGCCAATGGCTCGCCGCGGACGGCGATGCGCGCGCCGACACCGACCAATCGCTCGCGCAGGCGATACGCTGCGACGCGGCCGGATGCGTGGGCCGGATGGCGGACGGCCGCGCCGTCGCGCTGTCACTGACGGCCGACGCCATGATCGAGGATTGCGAGACTGCGGCGCTCGTCGTCACGACGCGCAACCGCCCGCAAAATTGCACCGCGATCATCATCGACCGCAACGCTGCCCGCGCGCAGGGCGCGGTGTCGGTCTATGTGAACGGGAATTTGCTCCAGCTGCAGGCCGCGCGGCCACCGACTTATGACCGTCCCTGGGCTCGAAGGCCGGAAGAGCCTGCAGCGCAAGCCGCACGGCAAACACCGCCGCGTGATGCCACGCCGCGTCCGTCCGACCTCGAAGCGGATGACGGCCCGTCAGTAGCGCCGGAATAGGCCGACCAGCTTGCCCTGGATACGCACGCGCGTGGGCGGCAGGATCCGGACTTCATATGATGTGTTAGCCGGCTCAAGTGCGATGGAAGCTCCGCGCCGGCGGAAACGCTTTAGCGTTGCTTCCTCATCGTCGATGAGAGCGACAACGATGTCGCCGGTGTCGGCGGCTTCCGACTTCCGGATGAGAACCGTATCGCCATCCAGAATTCCGGCATCGATCATCGAATCGCCGCGCACTTCGAGCGCGAAATGGTCGCCCGATGACAGCATGTCCGGCGGCACGTTGATGGTGTGGCTCTTGGTCTGAATCGCTTCGATCGGCGTGCCGGCGGCGATCCGGCCCATGACCGGGATGGCAATCGGACGCCCACCGTCATCCTCTGACGCTGTGCGGACGCGGCCGAGATTTCCCTCGATGACACTCGGCGTAAAGCCGCGCCGCGGGGTAGGGGTGGCGGACTCCGGCAGTTTGATGACCTCGATGGCGCGCGCACGATTGGGAAGCCGGCGGATGAACCCGCGCTCCTCAAGTGCCGTGATCAGGCGGTGAATTCCGGACTTGGAGCGCAGATCAAGTGCGTCCTTCATCTCATCGAAGGAGGGCGGAACTCCCGCTTCCTTGAGGCGCTCGTTGATGAAACGCAAAAGCTCGAACTGCTTACGGGTCAGCATTCAGGTGTCTCCCCGACGCATCCGGCTTGCTGGAAGAACCCAACGGATGCGAAACAAATCATGAACGGACACTATATGTTCGATATGTGTTCCGCAACCCCTTAATTTGCAGTGAAGAATGCAGCGGGACGCTAAAGGGGAAGCTTTAGGATAACGCAGGGTGACCCGGCGGCCGCCTGCGGCGCATGCGGGGCTCTGAGTACCAGGCAATCTGCCTCGGCCAGCAACCGCGTCATCGACGAATCCTGCGCCGGGAACGGAGTAGCAACCAGCGCGCCGCGTGGCGAGCGGGAAAGTCGAGCCCGCAGATAATCCGCGCGCTCGTCGTTCTCGGGAAGGTCCGCCCCGAGCAGCGCCTGCTCAAGCTCGGGAATCGTGTCGGCACGTCCGGAAAGGGCACGCAGCAACGGCACCAGAAACAGGAACGCGCATACGAAGGCCGAGACCGGATTTCCCGGCAAGCCCAGCACGTGGATCGGTCCAAGCCGCCCATGCATCAGCGGGCGACCGGGGCGCATTGCGATCTTCCAGAACGACAGATCCATCCCTTCAGCGGCGAGCGCCTGCTGCACGAAATCGTAATCGCCAACCGACGCGCCACCCATGGTGACGAGCACGTCGACCCGCCGCATCCGGGCGTCCTTGATCGCGGCGACGGTGTCGGCGAGCGTATCGCGGACAATCCCGAGGTCGCTCACCACGGCGCCTTCCTGACGCGCCAGCGCTGCAACCGAATATCCGTTTGAATAAACGATCTGGCCAGGGCCTGGCTTGGGCCCGGGCAACACCAGTTCGTCTCCGGTCGCAAGCAGTGCGACGCGCGGCTTTCGATGCACCGGCAGGATCGGGTGATTCATCGCCGCGGCAAGGCCGAGATCGCGCCCGGTCAGGACGCGCCCGCGTGACAGCAGGACCTCGCCCTCCTTGAAATCCAGTCCTGCCGCGCGAATGTGCCGGCCCCGTTTCGGCACCGTCGTGATGATGACATTGTCGCCATCACGCCGCGTTTGCTCCTGTACGACCACCGTGTCGGCGCCAGCCGGCATTTCGCCGCCGGTAAAGATCCGCACCGCCTGTCCGCCGCGGATTTCCCCCGTGAATGGCCGCCCCGCCGCGACTTCTCCGATGACCGTGAGATCGATCGGCGCGCTGGTCACGTCCTCGCTACGCACGGCATAGCCATCCATGGCGGAGACATCGACGGGCGGCTGCGTGCGTTGTGACACGACATTGTCAGCAAGCACGCGGCCATGCCCCTCGGTGATCGGCACCCGTTCTGCCGGCAGCGCGCTCGCATGTTCCAGAACGCGCTGCAGGGCATCGGCGACGGGCAGCAGCGCCATGCTTATTGTCCCGCGCGGTAAGGACCGGATTTGCCGCCCGTCTTCTCGACCAGGCGGATGCCTTCGATACGCATGCCGCGTTCGGCGGCCTTCACCATGTCATAGATCGTAAGACATGCGACGGAGACCGCGGTCAGCGCTTCCATCTCAACGCCGGTCTGGCCCGTCACCTTCACGCTCGCCTGCACGACGATGCCGGGCAGGGCGGGATCCGGCGTCAGATCGACGGTGACCTGCGACAACGCGAGCGGATGACACAGCGGGATCAACTCGTGCGTTCGCTTCGCCGCCATGATGCCGGCAATGCGCGCTGTGCCGAGGACATCGCCCTTCTTGGCGTTGCCCGCGACCACGAGGTCGAGTGTCTCCTTGCTCATCGCCACGCGGCCCTCGGCGATCGCCACGCGTGTGGTTGCGACCTTGCCAGACACATCGACCATGTGCGCTTCACCGGAAGCGCCGAGATGGGTGAGGACCTTGCCGGACATGACTAACCGGCGGCGCGGACATTCGGCCGCGCCAGCAGCGTACGGGTCGCCTCGGTGACATCGGTCGCGCGCATCAGGCTTTCGCCAATCAGGAATGTCGATATTCCGACACCCGACAATAGCGCGAGATCGGCGGGCGTGAAAATTCCGCTCTCGCCGACGATGAGCCGGTCACGCGGCACCTTCGGCGCAAGCGCTAAACTGACATCCAGCGAGGTTTCGAAAGTGCGCAGATTGCGGTTGTTGATGCCGAAAAGCCGCGACTTGAGCTTGAGCGCGCGTTCGAGTTCGGCCTCGTCGTGAATCTCGATCAGCACGTCCATGCCATAGGAGATGGCGGCGGCTTCGAGTTCATGCGCGGCACCATCGTCAACGGCGGCCATGATGATGAGGATGCAGTCGCCGCCCCATGCGCGCGCCTGCGCCACCTGATACGGCTCGAACATAAAGTCCTTGCGAAGCGCGGGCAGGGACGTCGCAGCACGCGCGTTCGTCAGAAATTCCGGGCGGCCCTGGAACGACGGCGCGTCCGTCAGCACGGAAAGGCACGCCGCGCCACCGGCCTCATAGGCCCTGGCGATCGCGACCGGATCGAAGTCGGCGCGGATCAGTCCCTTGGACGGGCTCGCCTTCTTCACTTCGGCGATCAGCGCATATTGTCCGGCGGCAAGTTTGCGCTCGATCGCCTTGGCGAAGCCGCGCGGTGCGGACGCTGCGCGTGCCGCAGCATCGAGTGCGGCGGGGCTTATCTCGCGCTTCGCGGCGGCGATCTCTTCGCGCTTGTAGGCCTCGATCTTGGTGAGAATGTCGGCCATCCGAAGTTCACCCGTTCGAGACGGCGACGAGCCGATCGAGGCGCGCGCGAGCGGCGCCGGTCGACAGCGATTTGCGCGCCTGTTCGGCGCCGTCTTTCAGGTCCTTTGCGACACCGGCAACAGCCAACGCCGCCGCGGCATTCATCACCGCGACCTCACGATAGGCGCTCGGCTTGTTGTCGAGCACGTCCTTCAGCGCGGCTGCATTATGCTCGGAGTCACCGCCCCGTAACGCTTCCGGCTTCACAATCTCACCGCCGATATCGGCCGGCGAAATCTCGAAGGTGCGGATCTTGCCATTCTCGAGTGCGGCGACGGCGGTCGGGCCCGAGGTCGTGATCTCGTCGAGACCGTCCGATCCGTGCACCACCCAGGCTGCTTCCGAGCCAAGATTCTGCAGCACCTGCGCGAGCGGCTCGATCCAGTGCCGCGAGAACACGCCGACGAGCTGGCGCTTCACGCCGGCAGGGTTCGAGAGCGGTCCGAGCAGATTGAAGATCGTGCGTGTTCCAAGCTCGACGCGGGTGGCGCCGACGTTCTTCATCGCCGGGTGATGGGCGGGCGCGAACATGAAGCCGATGCCGGCCTCGTAGATGCAGCGCGTGATCTCATCCGGCCGCAGGTCGATCTTGATGCCGAGCGATGTCAGCACGTCGGCCGCGCCCGATTTCGAGGAGAGCGCGCGATTGCCGTGTTTCGCCACCGGCACGCCGGCACCCGCGACGATGAAGGCCGCGCAGGTCGAAATGTTGTAGGATCCCGATGCGTCGCCGCCTGTGCCGACCACGTCGACGGCGCCGGGAGGGGCGGCGACCTTCGTCATCTTGTCGCGCATTGCGCTGACTGCGCCGGTGATCTCGTCGACGGTCTCCCCACGCACCCGCAGCGCCATCAGCAGACCGCCCATCTGCGAGGGGGTCGCTTCGCCCGACATCATGCGGTCGAAGGCGTGCGCGGCTTCTTCGCGTGTGAGCGCGGCTCCGGATGCTGTCTTGGCAATCAACGCCTTGAATTCGTCGGCCATTACGCGTCCTCAATGCAAGCGACGCTGCGCGCCGTTCCATGCGGCGGCAAGGTCGAGAAAGTTCTTCAGGATCAGGTGTCCGTGTTCGGACGCAATGCTCTCGGGATGAAACTGAACGCCGTGGAGCGGCAGACTTCTGTGCGAGAGGCCCATCACCAGGCCGTCATCCGTTTCCGCCGTCACCTGGAGTTCGGCCGGTATGGTGTCGCGCTTGACCACCAGCGAGTGATAGCGCGTCGCCTTGAAGGGTCCGTTGATGCCGCGGAATACGCTCTGGCCTTCGTGGTGAATGTCCGAAAGCTTGCCGTGTACCGGGTACGGTGCCCGCACTACGTCGCCGCCGAAGGCCTGACCGATTGATTGATGGCCAAGGCAGACGCCGAGAATCGGAATCGCCTCCTTCGCCTTGGCGATCAGATCGAGACAGATGCCGGCTTCGGACGGAGTGCAGGGCCCAGGCGACAGCACGATCGCGTTCGGATTCGTCGCGATGACCTGATCCGCGCTCAAAGCGTCGTTGCGGTGCACAGTAACGTTTGCTCCCAGCCCGCCCAGGTAATGGACGAGGTTGAAAGTGAAGCTGTCGTAATTGTCGATCAGCACGATCATGGTCTTCTACCCGGTCAAGGGTTTAAGATCGGCCCTTGAGGGGGTCAAGGCAATGGATGTCAGCCCTTATGGATCGGGTCGATCCAGGCGACGCTTTCCGGCTTTTCGACTGGCTCGATATCGAGATTAACCACGACCGCCTCGTTGTCCGAGCGCACGAGCACGCATTCAAGCACCTCGTCGGGGCTGGCATTGATCTCCTGATGCGGAACGAACGGCGGTACGTAGATGAAATCGCCGGGACCCGCCTCAGCAACGAACTCGAGATTCTCGCCCCAACGCATGCGCGCCTTTCCACGTATCACATAGATCACGCTTTCCAGTTCGCCGTGATGATGCGCGCCGGTTTTCGCGTTCGGGTGAATATTGACGGTGCCGGCCCAGATCTTCTGTGCGCCGACACGCGCGGCATTGATCGCAGCTTTCCGGTCCATGCCGGGCGTCTGCGCGGTATTGGCGTCGAGCGAATTGCCCGGGATCACCCGCACGCCGTCATACTTCCACTTGGCCTCGTGTGAATGGTCGTGTCCCATGTCTGTTTTCCGTATGTTGACTATTGCCCGCGTCCAGCGCCGCTCGCGAAGCGCCGCGCTTCCTCGGCGGCCCGGAACAGGGCTTTCGCCTTGTTGACGCATTCCTGCTGCTCGGCCGCCGGATCGCTGTCGGCGACGATGCCGGCGCCCGCCTGAACATACATCCTACCATTCTTGACGACGGCAGTCCGCAACACGATGCATGTATCCATTTCGCCTGCGGCGGAAAAATAGCCGACGCAGCCGGCATAGATGCCGCGCTTGTCCTTTTCGAGTTCGTCGATGATCTGCATGGCGCGCACCTTCGGCGCACCTGACACGGTGCCGGCCGGAAAGCCCGCGATCAGGGCATCGAGCGCATCGCGCCCATCGGCAAGGGCGCCCTCGACATTGGAGACGATGTGCATGACCTGACTGTAGCGCTCGATGAAGAACCTGTCGGTCACTTCGACCGTGCCGATCTTCGCGACACGTCCGACATCGTTGCGGCCGAGATCGAGCAGCATCAGATGCTCGGCGCGCTCCTTGGGATCAGCGAGCAATTCGCGTTCGAGCGCCATGTCCTCGTGCGGCGTAGCCCCGCGCGGCCGTGTGCCGGCGATCGGCCGGATGGTAATGCGGCCACCGCGCACGCGCACCAGGATCTCCGGACTTGATCCGGCGATAGCGAGACCATCCAAATTCAGGAAATAGAGAAATGGGGCCGGGTTGACGCGCCGCAGCGCGCGATAGAGCGAAAACGGCGAAAGGTCGAACGCCGTCTCGAAGCGTTGCGACAGCACCACCTGAAAAATGTCGCCCGCGGCGATGTAGTCCTTGGCGCGCGCGACCATCGCGGCGTATTCGGCAGGACTCGTGTTGGAGACGGCGTCCGCCGCGATGCTGCCGACGTGATCCTCGCGCATTGATTTCGGCAATGGCGCATCGAGCTTGTCGACGATCGTGTTGAGGCGCTCCGCAGCGCGCGCGAGCGCAGCTCTTGCCGAGACGCCGTGTTCCGGGCGCACCGGCGTCACGACCGTGATCTGGTCCTTCACCGAATCGAAGACCAGCACGATGGTCGGGCGGATCAGGAGTGCGTCGGGCGTTCCGAGCACGTCCGGATTGATGTCCGGCAACCGCTCCATTTGTCGCACCATGTCGTAGCCGAGATAGCCGAATAATCCGGCGGCGGGCGGCGGCAGGATATCGGGCAGTTCGATCCGGCTCTCGGCAATCAAGGCGCGCAGCGCGTCGAGCGGCAGCTGAGGGCAGGGGGCGAAGGAGTCGTTCGCGCGCGCGGCGTCGCGATTGATCTCGGCCTGTGCGCCGCGCGCGCGAAAAATCACATCGGGTTCAAGGCCGATGATCGAATAGCGGCCGCGTACGGCGCCGCCTTCGACCGACTCGAACAGGAAACTCATCGGGCGCCCATCCGCGATCTTGAGAAAGGCCGAAACCGGCGTTTCGAGATCGGAGACGAGATGCGTCCATACGACTTGCGGCGCGCCACTGTCGTAGCGCGCCGCAAAGTCTTCCGCTGTGGGCTCGATGATCATCGGGTCCGGCGCAGTGTATGCGCCCCGTGTCTATTAGTTCGTGCTGCCGCCGATGACCTGATTGAGCGCGGCTTCGTTGATTGTCGCGCCGAGAGTCGCTTGCAGATTGGCGAGGTACTGCGCCAGCACATCCTCACGCAGCATGTTGGTCAGGCCGTCGCGGATCCGCTTGGCATCCGCCGAATTCGGATCGAGCGCCGGCACCGTCACGCCGGTGACACGGAACACCACCCATTCGTTCGCGCTCGCGCCCTGCGACGTGCCGACACCGTCTTTCGGCGTCTGGAACACAGCGTCAAGCGCATTGGCAGGGAAATCGCCCTGGGTGCGGTCACGCC
Source organism: Pseudorhodoplanes sp. (assembly GCF_035565795.1). Lineage (GTDB taxonomy): Bacteria > Pseudomonadota > Alphaproteobacteria > Rhizobiales > Xanthobacteraceae > Pseudorhodoplanes. The sequence goes on along the minus strand of NZ_DATMRV010000149.1, from coordinate 4,197 downwards.
GGAGGGCCACGACGAATTGCGGCTTGGTGCCGACGGCTGCTGCGACGTCGGAGATCGGCGTCGTCTTGAGCTTCTCCGCGGTCTGCGTGGCCAGTTCCTTGAGCTTCGCCGCAATCTGATCGTTCCGCCAGCGTTCGATGACGCGGTCGCGAACCTCGTCGAGCGGGCGTTCGCGCGACGGCGTTGTCGATACGACCTCAAACCAGAGATAGCCGTCGCCCTTGGCGATCTGGATCGGGTCATTCTCGGTGCCGACCTCCGCGTTGAAGATCGCGGAGAACAGGTTGGCCGTGTCAGGAAGTTGCGACACCGGTTTGCCGTCCGGACCGCGGCCGGACCGGTCGATGGCATCGATCGTCTGGACCGACAGGCCGACCTTCTTGGCCAGCTCCGCCAGCGTGCCGCCGGCGCCGCGCTCGTCTTCCAGCTTGTCGTAAAGCGTACGGACCTCGCTTCGCGCGCGTGTCATCGCAAGGTCGTTCTTCAGTTCGGCGGCGACCTCCTCGAACGGACGGACCGTCTCCGGCTCGACCTTGCCTACGTGAAGCAGGACAAAACCGAAGCGGCCCTTGATCGGTTCGCTCGTCGAATCGGGCTGCAACGCAAATGCTGCGTCTGCGACGGCAGGGTCGAGAATCTGCGACTTCGGCACCATGCCGAGGTTGACGTCGCTGCCCTTGCGTTCAGGCGAGGCGGCGTATTTCTCGAAGCCCATATCGGGTTGCTTAATCTTCTCCAGCGCTTCGCGCGCCTCCGCTTCGGTTGGGAAGACGATCTGATGCACCGCGCGGCGTTCCGGCGTTACGAATTTCGCGCGATCGGCGTCGTAGGCCTTCCTTGCGTCTTCGTCGGAGATCGTGATGGTCTTGGCCAGCGTATCGGCCGAGAGCGTGACGAGGTCGACCTTGCGGAATTCGGGAGCGCGGAACAGGCCTTTGCGCTCCTCGAAGAACTTGGCAATTTCTTCGGGCGTCGGGTCCTTGATCTCGCCGGCCTGATCGGGCCCCAGGACCAGGTAATCAAGCGCGCGCAGTTCATTGGCGAAGCGGTTCTGCGCATCGATCGCAATCTCCGGCACCGACATCTCACCCGCGAGGCTGCCGATGATTTCCTGCTGCAACATTTGCTTGCGGCGCTCGGCGACGTAGCGCGCTTCCGTGTAGCCGAGTTCGCGCAGGATGGCGTTGAAGCGATTACGATCGAACTGGCCGGATATGCCGCGGAAGGTCGGATCGTTGCGGATGCGCTGGGCGACGATGTCGTCAGGCAGATTCAGCCCGAGCTGGCGGATATTCTCGTCGAGCGCGGCCTCGGCGATCATCTGGCCGAGCATCTGACGGTGCAGGCCGAGCGCGCGAGCCTGATCTGCGGGAATGGGCTTGCCGACCTGGCGGATCAGCCGCTGCATCTGCTCGTTATAGTTCTGGCGAAACCGTTCGACGCCTATTTCGGTCGAGCCGACCTTGGCAACGGTCGACGTGCCGAAGCCGCGGAAGATGTCGGCGATCCCCCACACCGCGAATGAGATCGCAATCATGCCAAGCACGATGCCGGTGATCAGGCGGCCAAGCCAGTTGCGGGTAGCATTTTGAATTCCGCGCAGCATGGGAGCTTCAAGGTCTTTCGTTGTCGGCGATGGGGGTGAAAAGGCCGCGCATCATAGAGACGGCGGTGTGACCCTGCAACACGCTGAGAAGTCACAGGAAAGCGCTAGCACGCCGCGCAGCGCTCTGGTAGCGGGTTGCGATCTCGGATCGATTACAATTGGGAAAGAGGGCTCATGGCGAACGAACCGCGTCCGCTGGTCGCAGGCAACTGGAAAATGAACGGCTTTGCTGCGTCGGTCGCCGAACTGAACGCGATCATTGCCGGCGCCGCGAGCAAGCCCGTTGCGGCCGATCTGATGATCTGCCCGCCGGCGACGCTGATCGCGAGCTTCGCGAAGGCGGCAGCGGGCTCCAAGGTCGCCATCGGCGCGCAGGATTGCCATGCCGAGGCCTCTGGCGCTTTTACTGGCGACCTGTCGGCGGAGATGCTGAAGGACGCCGGCGCAAGCGCCGTGATTGTCGGCCATTCCGAGCGGCGGGCGCTGCACGGCGAAAGCGACGAGGCGGTTCGGGCCAAGGCGATCGCGGCCAATCGCGCCGGGCTGACAGCCATCCTGTGCGTCGGCGAGACGAAGGAGGAGCGCGAGGCGGGGGCTACCATTGCGCGGATCGGCCGGCAGCTCGACGGGTCCCTGCCGGACAGGCTCGATCGGCTGGTCATTGCCTATGAACCGGTCTGGGCGATCGGGACCGGACTGACGCCGACCCCGGGCGATGTTGCGGAGGTTCACAAGATGATCCGCAACTATCTGATTTCCAAGGATAAAGCCGTCGGGCCGAGCGTGCGCATCCTGTACGGCGGTTCGGTCAAGCCTCAGAACGCCGCGGAGTTGATGGCGGTCGCGAATGTCAACGGCGCCCTGGTTGGCGGCGCAAGCCTGAAGGCGGCGGATTTCCTAGGAATCGCTGCGGCTTACGCGTAAAGCGCGGCAGCGACCGCGAGGGTGGAATTGTCGGATCGGATCGTGTAAAGACGCGCCCGCATTCCTATATGGCGGCGTGACAGAAGCGGCCCGGCCGAGGCGCAGGCAGGATTTTCGCATGCAGACTGTGATCATTGTCATTCATCTGCTCATCGTTCTGACGATGATCGGGCTTGTTCTGCTGCAGCGTTCCGAAGGCGGCGGTCTTGGCATGGGTGGCGGCGGGTTCATGTCGACGCGCGGTACCGCCAATCTTCTGAGCCGCTCGACCGCCTATCTGGCGGCAGGATTCTTCGCCACCAGCCTGATCCTGTCGATCCTTGCGGGCTATGACCGCAAGCCGACCTCGATCCTGAATACCGGCGCGCCCGCCGGTCCGACGGTTCCCGCACCCACGACCGCACCGCTCGGCTCCGGTTCCGGTGGCGTCCTCGATCAGCTTCAGCGGCCGGCCCAGCCCACGCCGCCCGCGGGGCCTCAGGTCCCGCAGTCCCAGTAACCCTCACGACAAGGGCCGGGAAACCGGCCCTTCGAATTTGCAGGGACAGTTATCCAAAACCCGAGGGGATCGTCCTCTCGTCGAATCGAATCAGGCGGTCTAAAGGTTGAGCCCCATGGCGCGGTACGTATTTATCACCGGCGGCGTGGTGTCCTCTCTCGGCAAGGGCCTCGCATCCGCTGCACTCGGAGCGGTTCTGCAGGCGCGCGGCTACAAGGTCCGCCTGCGCAAGCTCGACCCCTATCTCAACGTCGATCCCGGAACGATGTCGCCGTATCAGCACGGCGAGGTCTTCGTCACCGATGACGGCGCGGAAACCGATCTCGATCTCGGTCACTACGAGCGCTTCACCGGGCGTCCGGCGACCAGGCGCGACAGCATCACGACCGGCAAGATCTACCAGGACATCATCGCCAAGGAACGCCGCGGCGATTATCTCGGCGCGACCGTCCAGGTCGTCCCGCATGTGACGAACGCCATCAAGGACTTCATCCGCGACGGCAACGGGGATTACGATTTCGTCCTGTGCGAAATCGGCGGCACGGTCGGCGACATCGAAGGCCTGCCGTTCTTCGAAGCGATCCGTCAGTTCGGCAATGAAGTGCCGCGTGGCCACGCGATCTACATTCACCTGACGCTGCTGCCGTATATTCCGAGCGCCGGCGAACTGAAGACCAAGCCGACGCAGCATTCGGTGAAGGAACTGCGTTCGATCGGCATTCAGCCCGACATCCTTTTGTGCCGTACCGATCGTCCGATCCCGCCGGAAGAGCGCCGCAAGCTCGGCCTGTTCTGCAACGTGCGCGAGAGCGCCGTGATCGAGGCACGCGATGTCGACAACATCTACGCCGTGCCCGAGGCGTATCACGCCGCCGGTCTCGACCGCGAAGTGCTGTCGGCGTTCGGCATCGAGGACAAGACGCCGCCCGATCTCAAGACATGGCGGGTGATCAACGAGCGCATCCGCAATCCGGAAGGGCAGGTGACGATCGCCATCGTCGGCAAATATACCGGCATGAAGGATGCCTATAAGTCGCTGATCGAGGCGCTGTCGCATGGCGGCATCGCCAACAAGGTGAAGGTCAATCTCGACTGGATCGAGTCCGAGGTGTTCGAACACGAGGATCCGACACCGTTCCTCGAACACGTGAACGGCATCCTTGTGCCG
>NZ_DATMRV010000148.1:0-6813 GCF_035565795.1 Pseudorhodoplanes sp. | reverse complement strand
GGCCTTACTGCAGGCTCAGCGTCACGAACCGCAACTCGCCTTCCGGATTGGCCACCAGCAGAAGCGCCAGCTTGCGGCCGTCCTTCTTCAGCTTGTCGACCTTCGCCTGGAAGTCGTCGGTGGTGCCGATCGCCTCCTGAGCGACTTCGACGATGGTGTCACCGGCGGTCAGCCGCTTCTCTGCGGCAGCGGAGTTCTGGTCGATGCCCGTAATGACGACGCCCTTCACGCTGTCCTTGATCTTGAAGCGCTTGCGCAGATCCGGGGTGATGTTCGCGAGGTCGAGACCAAGCGCCTTCTTCACCACCGTCTTGTCGTCGGGCTTTGCATCGCTCTGCACCGAGGCCGGACGTGCCTTCTCGGCATCCTCCAGGCGGCCGAGCTTCACCGTCTTCTTTTCCTCTTTGCCTTTGCGCAGAACGATGACTTCGACGTCCTTGCCGACCGGCGTGTCGGCAACGATGCGAGGAAGGTCGCGCATTTCCTTGATGTCACGGCCGTCGAACTTGACGATCACGTCGCCCGCTTCGATGCCGGCGGGCTTGGCCGGCCCCTTGTCGTCGACGCCTGCGATCAACGCGCCGCGCGCCTGCTTCAGGCCGAGGCTTTCGGCGATGTCGTCGGTCACCTGCTGAATGCGAACGCCGAGCCAGCCGCGCCGCACTTCCTTGAACTCGCGAAGCTGCTCGATGACGCCCGTCACGACCTTCGACGGAACGGCAAAGCCGATACCGATCGAACCGCCGGACGGCGAAATGATCGCGGTGTTGACGCCGATCACCTCGCCTTCGAGGTTGAACAGCGGTCCGCCCGAGTTGCCGCGATTGATGGCGGCGTCGGTCTGGATGTAGTTGTCATACGGCCCGGACTGGATGTCGCGATTACGCGCCGACACGATGCCCGCGCTCACCGAACCGCCGAGGCTGAACGGATTGCCGATCGCGATCACCCATTCGCCGAGCCGCAACTTGTCGGAATCACCGAACTTCACGGCCTTCAATGGCTTCTCGGGGTTGATCTTGAGAAGCGCGATATCGGTCTTCGGATCGCGACCGACGACCTCCGCCTTCAGGCGCGAACCGTCGTTGAATACGACGTTGATCTCTTCCGCTTCCGCGATGACGTGATTGTTGGTGACCACAAGCCCCGTCGGATCGATCACAAATCCGGATCCGAGCGATGAGGCGCGGCGCTGAGGGCGGCTTTCGCCCTGCTGTCCACCCGGTCCACGACGGTTCTCGAAGAAGTCCTTGAAAAAGTCCTCGAATGGGGAACCGGGCGGAACCTGGGGCTGCGACTGCGGACCTTGCCGATCCTGCTGACGCGGCGTACCGGGCCGGGCCTGAGCTTCGACACGCTGCGAGGTCGAGATGTTGACCACCGCGTCGATGACCGTTTCAGCCACGTCGGCAATGTTCTCAGGTCCGCGAGCATACGCCGGCACCGGGGCGAGAAACGCCGGAACCGTCAGTGCCGCAACCGTAAGGCCGACAGCCACGGGGCGGCGAAACGCGTTGAGAATATTGGCGAAAGAAGCCCTCATGGCTGCTCGTTCTCCTGCAAGAGATGCATTAACACTGCCCTCGACAAGCGGGCGAAGCAAGAACAATACCGGACCTAAACGGGGACGTGATTGGGGCGAAACGACGACCCAATCCGCGGCTGCGTCTTCAACAGCTGCCGTCCGCTCGTCTCGATAAACACCGCTCAGCCGCGAACCAGCCAGATCACGAGGATTCCGATCACGGCACTGGCGATCCCGATGGCGCGCAGGATCGCGTCCGGCGTTTCCAGGACATTCGCCATGGCCTGCTTTGCCGCGTTCGGAAACGCGGCAAACAGCAACCCCTCAAGCGCGAGCACCAGCCCGAACGCGACGATGAAATCCCACATCCCCCGCTTCCATCGAACGTGGTGCGATGCGTCACCTCAAAGCGGAGGTTGGTGAGTTCGGCGTCGCAGGCGTCTGCGCCGGCGGCGGCACGTTCGGCATGCGTCCGGACGGATCGACGAAGTACCGGAAGAACTCCGAGTCGGGCTTCAGCACCATGCGCGTATCGCCGTGGCCGAGGCCCGATTCATAGGCCTGCATCGACCGGTAGAAGGCGAAGAAGTCGGGGTCCTTGTTGTAGGCTTCGGCAAAGATGCGATTGCGCTGCGCATCGCCCTCGCCGCGGATCTGCTCGCCCTTGGCGTTGGCCTCCGCGAGCAGCACGGTCACGTCACGGTCCGCCCGCGAGCGGATTTCCTGCGCACGCTGCGAGCCCTGTGCACGGAACTCGGCGGCCTCGCGCTGACGCTCGGTCTGCATGCGCTGGTACACCGCCTGGCTGTTCTGCTCAGGCAGATCGGCTCTGCGGATGCGCACGTCGACCACGTTGATGCCGTAGCGCTCCGCTTCGCGATCGAGCTGGTCGCGGATACGAGCCATCAGCTTGTCGCGCTCGTCGCGAACGACGCTCTGGAACGAGGACTCGCCCAGTACGCGGCGGAGCGCCGCGTTCAGCAGCGTCGCGAGCTGCGAATTGGCGGCCGGCACCGTTCCAATCGCCTGATAGAAGCGCAGCGGATCGACGATCTTGTAGCGCGCGAAGGCGTCGACCACGAGCCGCTTCTGGTCGGAGGCGATGATTTCCTGCGCCGGATTCTCGAGATCGAGAATCCGCTTGTCGATGTAGACGACGCTGTCGATGAACGGCGCCTTGAAGTGCAGTCCGGCCTCGTTGACCACCCGCACCGGATTACCCAGCCGGATCACAATGGCCTGACGCGTCTCCGGCACGGTGTAGACCGCGCTGTAGCCGACGAACGCGGCGATCGCCACAAGGACCAGCAGTACGCCGCCCGCGATACCAAGTTTCATGGTTGGCTCCTTTAGCGGCGCTGCTGTGCTTGCGGTTGCTGGGGCAGAGGCTGCCCCTGCGGCTGCGTCGGCCGCGGGCGGCTCTGGTCGAGCGACAGATAGGGAACGACGCCCTGACCGCCCGCCCCGGCGCCTGGATCAAGAATGATCTTGTCGGTGCCGCTGAGCAGCCGCTCCATGGTTTCCAGATAGAGGCGCTGGCGCGTGACCTGAGGCGCCTTGGCGTACTGCTCATAGATCTGGTTGAAGCGCGCGGTCTGACCGGTCGCCTCCGCCACCGTCTGTTCGCGATAGGCTTCCGCGTTCTGCATGATCTGCGCGGCACGGCCGCGTGCTTCCGGCACCACGCGATTGGCGTAGGTCTGTGCCTCGTTCTGCGCGCGCTCGAGGTCGGCGCGTGCCGCCTGAACGTCGCGGAAGGAGTCGATCACCTGCGTGGGCGGATCGACCTTCTGCAACTGAACCTGCGTGATCAGGATGCCCGAATTGTATTCGTCGAGCGTCTTCTGCATCAGGTCGTGCACGGCGTTTTCGATATTCTGCCGCGCGCCGGTCAGGATCGGCTGGATGTTCGAGCGGCCGATCACTTCGCGCATCGCGCTTTCGGCCACGGCTTTCACCGTGCCTTCCGGATACTGGATGTTGAACAGGAACTGCCCGGCGCCGCGATCCGGCTTGATCTTCCAGAGCACGGCGAAATCGACGTCGACGATGTTCTCGTCGCCGGTCAGCATCAGGCTCTCTTCGGGCACATCGCGGGTGGTCGAGCCGCGCCGCGCGTCGTCGACGATGCGCATGCCGACATCGATGCGATTGATGCGCTCGATATTGACCTTCGACACGGCACCGATCGGATAGGGCCACGTATAGCCCCAGCCCGCCGGCGCATCGCGCACATACTTGCCGAAGCGCTGGACGACACCGAGTTCGCCCGGCTGCACCACGAAGAAGCCCGAGACGCCCCACAGGAACAGCGCCGCCACCAGCGCGATCGCGATACCGATCTTGCCGCCAAGGCCACCGCCCGGAAGCACGGTCTTGAGCTTGTCCTGGCTCCGGCGCAGCAGATCCTCGAGATCGGGCGGCTGCGTTCCGCCGCCGGGCTGCGGTCCTGAACCCCAGGGGCCCTTCGAGCCAGATCCCCAGGGGCCGCCACCACCGCCACCGCCCTGATTACTCCACGGCATCTCGATCCTCCTTGAGCGCGGCCGGCGCCCGATGTTTCGGCGGGGTTATAGGGGACCGTCCAGTCCCTTACAACGCGCGCTCATGCCGCGCCGGCACGCTCATAATTAACAATGGTAAAGCCAAACTCATCGTCGGGCCCCTTCGGCTGCGGCAGCCGTTCGGCTTCGCGCCAGACCGCGGGGTCGACCGCGGGGAAATAGGTATCGCCCGGCGGATTTGCATGGACCAGCGTCAATATGAGCCGGTCGGCCCGCGGCATCACCTGCACGAAAATTTCGGTGCCGCCGATCACGGCAATGGAATCCGCGCCGCGGCGCAGCGCATCGCCGCGGGCAGTCGCAAGCGCCTGATCGATGCCGGGCGCGACGATAACACCCGGAGCCGCAAAGTCCGGCTGGCGCGTCACCACGATATTGGTCCGGCCGGGCAGCGGCTTGCCAATCGAGATGTAGGTCTTGCGCCCCATGACCACCGGCTTGTCCATGGTCACGCTCTTGAAGAATTTCAGGTCGGACTTGATGCGCCATGGCAGCGCGTTGTCGCGCCCGATCACGCCATTCTCGGCAACCGCGACGACGAGGACGATGGCGACCGGGTTCGACGCGTCCGCAGCGCGATCGCTCACACCGCCACCTGCGCCTTGATGTGCGGATGCGGATCGTAGCCCTCGAGCGTGAAATGCTCGTAGCGGAACGAGAACAGGTCCCGCACCGACGGATCGACGATCATTTTCGGCAGCGCCCGCGGCGCGCGCGACAATTGCAGTTCGGCCTGCTCGCGGTGATTCAGATAAAGATGCGCATCGCCGAAGGTGTGAATGAACTCGCCCGGTTTCAGCCCCACCACCTGCGCGACCATCATCGTGAACAACGCATAGGACGCGATGTTGAACGGGACGCCGAGGAAGATGTCGGCCGAGCGCTGATAGAGCTGACAGGACAGCCGCCCCTCCGCGACATAGAACTGAAACAGGCAATGGCAGGGCGGCAGCGCCATCCTGTCGATGTCGGCGGGGTTCCACGCGGTCACGATCAGGCGGCGCGAATCCGGATTGCGTTCGAGATCGCGCATCAGGTTCGCGATCTGGTCGATGGTGCCGCCGTCGCGCGCGGGCCATGAGCGCCATTGCCGGCCATAAACCGGGCCCAGGTCGCCGTTCTCGTCCGCCCACTCGTCCCAGATGGTGACGCCGTTATCGCGCAGATATTTGACGTTGGTGTCGCCGCGCAGAAACCACAGCAATTCGTGCACGATCGACTTCAGGTGCAGCTTCTTGGTGGTGACCAGCGGGAAGCCCTCGCGCAGGTCGAAACGCATCTGATGGCCGAACACCGACACGGTTCCGGTTCCGGTTCGGTCGCGCTTCTCCACACCGTGGCGGAGGACGTGCTCCATCAGATCGAGATATTGCCGCATGGGGCCTTGCACCTCGTTGCCGCTCGCGCCCGCAAAGGCCGGGTCCGGATATTGCTGGATTCCAGCCGGCGCGGGAATGAGCGGATATCAGCCTCGGTGAGAATATGGCGGCAGATATTGCGATTCTGCACATAAAAAAGGGCGGCCGGCCGGCCGCCCTTTGATTGCTGTCCGCGAAGAGCGGTTATTGGGTAATGCCGGATTCCTTGATGACCGGCGTCCAGCGATTGATTTCGCTGTCCACCAGCTTGGTCAGGGCCGCCTGACCGCGGCGATCCGGACCGGGGATGTCGCTTCCGAGATCGAGCAGGCGCTTGCGCACGCCCTCGTCGTCGAGCGCCTTGGACAGCGCGTCGGACAGCTTGTCGAGCGCTTCCTTCGGCGTGCCCTTCGGCGCGAAGATCGCGTTCCAGGCCGAGACTTCGAACTGCGGCAGGCCCGCTTCCTTGGTGGTCGGAACGTCCTTCAGTGCCGGGTTACGTTCCGGCGTACCGATGCCGTAAGCCTTGATGTTGCCGGCAGTGATCTGCGGCACGAGATTGACGATCTGGTCGCACATGTAATCGACCTGTCCGCCGAGCAGCGCGTTCAGCGCCGGACCCGTGCCCTGGAAGGGGATCGCGGTCGGCTTCACGCCGAGCACCGAATTCAGCAACAGGCAGCTCGTGAACGACACCGAACCGACGCCGGCATGCGCTGCGTTCACCTTGTCGGCATTCGCCTTCACGTAGGCCGCGAATTCCTTCAGATCCTTCGCGGGGAAATCCTTCTTCGCGACGATCAGAACCGGCGTGCCGGCCGCAAGACCGACGGTCTCGAAGTTCTTCAGCGGGTGATAGGCGAGCTTCGGGTAAAGCGCGACGGCCGCGGCATGGGTGCCCATATGACCCATGATGATGTTGTAGCCGTCGGGAGCAGCGCGCATCGCGCGTGTCGCACCGGTCGTACCGCCGGCTCCGACCACGTTTTCGATGACGATCTGCTGGCCGAGCGTCTTCGACATGTGGTCGGCAACGATGCGGGCAACGATGTCGGTCGGACCGCCAGCGGCGAACGGCACGATCATGGTGATCGGGCGTGACGGATAACTCTGCGCCTGTGCGGGCGCGGCGAGGGCCGCGACGGCAGCGATGCCGGCGACCGCCCCGGCAAGACGTTGAAGGATGCGCATTTCCAAACTCCTCCTTGAAGGGATGTTTCCCGGATTTTCTGCGGAGCGGGACTGTGTTGTCCACTCTCATATACGATAAGGGCGGCGTTTCACCGAAACGCCGCCCAAAATCAAGCGCTCAATTAGACCGAGAGAGCCGGTCTTAACCTTCTTCGACGAACACCTCGTCGCGCTT
>NZ_DATMRV010000147.1:0-10631 GCF_035565795.1 Pseudorhodoplanes sp. | reverse complement strand
CCGCCGGTCCAGGCGAGCGACTGCGAGCGCAGCGTCAGGAACGGCTCGATCACGACGGGATAGGCCAGCAGCGCAACGAACGAACCGAGATTTGACGCGCCATAGAGGAAATACGGATCGTTCGCCTGCGGATGCTTCGTGCGCGCAAACCAGGCCTGCAGCAGCGGCGCGTTGGCGGAGACCGCGAAGAACGGCAAGCCGATCGACAGGGCGAACAGCCCGATCAGCCACAACGCTTCGCCATCGGCCGGCGGCTTGCCGAAGCCGGACGCCAGCGCAAGCGGCAGCGAGAACAGCGCGAGACTGAAAACGCAGATGTGGATGCCGACCGCGACACGCGGATCGAACAGGCGCGTGACGCCATGGGCGTAGGCGTATCCGGCGAGCAGCATCGCCTGGAAGAATACCATGGCCACCGACCAAACGCCGGGCGAACCGCCGAGCAGCGGCAGCACCATCTTGGCGAACATCGGCTGGACCGAGAACAGCAGCAGCGCCGACAGGCAGATCGTGACGGCGAAGACGGGCAGAGTCAGGCCGATCAGGGACATCATCCCGCGGCCGCCGTCTGTTCGTTCGATCGCCGTCATAGCGTGCCCGTCGCCTTCGGAAAGGCGGCACGGTGGCAGCGTTGTCTGAATATCGACTTAAGGCTGGCGAGCGCCCACTCCGGTGGCGAGCGAGCCGGCAACCTTAAGATTGCGCTGAGCGGCGTGCTTAAATTTGAGTTGAGCCGGACGCGTTCGAAAGACCCGTCCGGCTCAATCCGAAGCTACCCTACATCCGTCGAATGGATGCGGCGGCCGCGGCCGCCTTCGGCGCTGCGGTTCTGCTTGCTGGTCAGCTTGTTCAGGGCGCCGAGATAGGCCTTGGCCGACGCAACCAGCGTATCGGGGTCAGCACCGCGCGAGGTAACAGAATAGTCGCCCTGCGCGAGCCGCACCGAAACCTCGGCCTGCGCGTCGGTGCCCTCGGTCACCGCGTGGACCTGATACAGTTCCAGCACCGCCTCGTGCGGCACCAGCGCCTTGATCGCATTGAAGATCGCATCCACCGGACCGTTACCGGTCGATTGCACCGTCTGCTGACGGCCGTCGATGTCCAGTTCCAGCGTTGCCGATTGCGGACCGCGAGTACCGGCGATCACCGTCAGCGAGGTCAGCGTGATGCGATCGTGCTCGTGCGCGATTTCCTCGTCGACCAGCGCCTCGATATCCTCGTCGTAGATGTGCTTCTTGCGGTCGGCCAGCGCCTTGAACCGCACGAAGGCATCTTCCAGCTGGTTGGCGGCGAGCTTGTAGCCCAGCTCCTCCAGCTTGTGCTGGAAGGCATGGCGGCCGGAATGTTTGCCCATCACCAGCGAGGTCTGCTTCACGCCGACACTTTCCGGCGTCATGATCTCGTAGGTCTGGGTGTTCTTCAGCATGCCGTCCTGGTGGATGCCGCTCTCATGCGCGAAGGCATTGCGGCCGACGATCGCCTTGTTGAACTGCACCGGGAACGAGGTCGCGGCCGACACCAGCTTGGAGGCGCGCGTCAGCATGGTGGCGTCAATGCCAGTCCAGAACGGCAACACGTCGTTGCGCGTCTGGATCGCCATCACGACCTCTTCCAGCGAGGCATTGCCGGCGCGTTCGCCGATGCCGTTGATGGTGCATTCGATCTGTCGGACACCTGCGCGTGCGGCGGCCAGCGAGTTCGCCACCGCCATTCCGAGATCGTCATGGCAATGCGCCGAGAAAATCGCCTTGTCGGCATTCGGCACGCGTTCACGCAGCATCGTGAACAGCGCGAAATATTCCTCCGGCACGGTATAGCCGACCGTGTCCGGAATGTTGATCGTGGTGGCGCCGGCCTTGATCGCGGCCTCCACACAGCGGCACAGGAAATCGTGCTCGGTGCGGGTGCCGTCCTCCGCCGACCATTCGACGTCGTCGGTATGCTGGCGCGCGCGCGTCACCTGCGCGATCACCATTTCGTAGACCTCGTGCGGCTCCTTCTGGAGCTTGTATTTCATGTGCACGGGCGAGGTCGACAGGAAGGTATGGATGCGCTTGCGCGCTGCCGGCTTGATGGCCTCGCCGCAGCGGTCGATGTCCTTCGGTGCAGCGCGCGAGAGCCCGCACACCACCGCATTCTTGGTGCGCCGCGCGATCTCCTGCACGGCCGCGAAATCGCCTTCCGACGCGATCGGGAAGCCGGCTTCGATGACATCGACACCCATCTCGTCGAGCAGCTCGGCGACCTCGAGCTTCTCGTCATGTGTCATGGTGGCGCCGGGGCATTGTTCGCCGTCGCGCAAGGTGGTGTCGAAAATGACGACGCGGTCCTTGTCGGAGCGTTGCGTCACGCCGGTTTTAGCCGTGGTCATGGAAATAAGGTCCTCGTCTCGTGCTGCGCCACTATCCGGGCGCCAATTCAGGGTTTTCCGTCCGGTACCCCTGAGCGCCCAGGCAAAGTTGCCCAGCCGGCCCTCAGGGGCGCCTAAGGAGCAGAAGACCGCCGAGAATGAGGGCAGCACCGGACAGGGCGTCTTGCGCCCCCCGTTTCGTCGCGCGTGCGGAGTCCTGCGCGGACATGCCGAAAACCCTCGAAAAACAGACCGTTAGTGTGCCAGCGCCACGGTGAATGTGGTGTTAACCGGCCGCATTTGAAGGGGCCTTTTAGCGGAGGCGGGGGTGTTTCGGCAAGTCCCGGCGGCTGGCGACCTTCGGCGAAAAGGCCGGGCCGCCTTGCTTCTTCGGACGCAACGGACGCCCGCCGCACCCGGCAAGCTAGCCGCGCCTGGCGTTGTCCTTGTTGTCACCCTTCTTGCCGTTTTTCTTCTTCTCCGGCAGTTCGGCCACGAGCATGACCCTCGCCTCTTGTAGTTCGGCGCGCGTTGCATCGTCGACGCGCGGATAATGAAGGTCGAGACTTTCCAGCGCTTCCACAAGAGCGGATGCCACCACCAGCCGCGTGAACCATTTCTTGTCGGCCGGAACCACGAACCATGGCGCATGCGGGCGGCTGGTCTCGCGGATCGTCTCCTCATAGTAGCGCATGTAGTCGTCCCAGCGCTTCCGCTCCGAAAGATCGCCTAGATTGAATTTCCAGTTCTTCGCGGGATCATCAATGCGTTCAAGAAAGCGCGCGGCCTGCTCGTCCTTCGACACATGCAGGAAGAACTTGAGGATCAGCGTGCCGTTGCGCGCATGATACTTCTCGAACGCACGAATATCCTCGAAGCGTTCCTTCCAGATGTCCTTGCCGACGAGTTTCGGCGGCAGCTTCTGCTTGGCGAGAATGTCGGGATGTGCCCGCACCACCAGCACTTCTTCGTAATAGGAGCGGTTGAATATTCCGATGCGCCCGCGCTCGGGCATCGCCACCGTCGTTCGCCACATGAAGTCGTGATCCAGCTCCTGCGAGGTCGGCGTCTTGAACGAGTAAACCTGGCAGCCCTGCGGATTGACGCCCGACATGACATGTTCGACGGCGGAGTCCTTGCCGGCCGCATCCATCGCCTGAAAGATCGCGAGCACGGCCCAGCGATCCTGCGCATAAAGCATGTCCTGAAAATCCGCGAGCTTGCGGATGCTGTCCTTCAGCATCTCCCTGGCTTCGTCCTTGTCGATGGCAAGTCCGGCGCTATCGCCCGGATCAATGTCCGAGAGACGAAACCTGTCCGGATTATCGACGCGGTATCGTCGGGCGAGGGTTTCGATCTTCATCCCGCCACTTGATCGCGATGCCGGGCGTTTGACAAGCGCCGTTATCGGCCCGCGCTGCGCAGGAATGTCTGGATAAAGCCCGGCATCATCGGATGGATGTCGGCTTCCCCGCGCGCGATATAGACGTCCGCGAGTTCAGGATCGGCCTCGAGCGCCAGATGGGCACGAATGCGATCACGCAATTGTTCCGCCGTCTCGCGTGCGCGCATCGGCTTCAGCAATGCGATCAGTGGGCCCGCGGGCACGCAGTGCCAGCCCGGATCGATGTCGAACTGATCCGGAGCAAGGCCGGTCTCTTCCTGCACTTCGCGCCGCACGCTGGATTCCAGATCGACCCTCCGGCCAACGACATCGTTGAGATCGGGCGTCCCGCCGGGAAAGTAGACCTTGCCGGCATTGGCCGTCCCGCCGCCCATGACGCCCATGACATAGCCGCCGTCCGAGCCCTGCAGCGCGCCCAGCGCAAAGCAATTGTTGATGCCCGGATCGACGAAGCCGAAGTCTCGCCAGGCCATGAAGCTCGCAAAATCGGTTTCGAAATAGGAGCCCCAAAGACATGCGCTCTCGATCTCATGCGAATGCATCAGCAGGATGCGACCGTTCCAGAGGCCAGGCTTGCTTCGACGGGCAGCTTCGAAATGCGCGTCGATCTCGGCGCGGCGCTTTCGCGCGAAGTCCCATTCGAACGAGCCGACGCTGAGATCGAGCGTCTCGATCCGGAGCACGGGGGCAGTCATCACGCCTCGATATGTCCGTCGCTGACAATGATCGCGCCGCCACCGATGGTGGCACGCGTGAGTGCGCCGCCCTCGATTGTCATGCCGAGTTCGATCTGGCTCGGCCGGCCCATCTCGTATCCCTGTTCGATCACGAACCGATGCTCGCCGTCGACGGGATGCGCCGTCTCCATCACGACGCCAGCGAACGCTGCGGCTGCCGCACCGGTCGCCGGATCCTCCCGGATACCAAGGCCCGGCGCAAACATGCGCGCGTGGAAATGGTGGCCCGGCTCAGTCGTCGCCCCGCAATAAAGATAGACCACCGCACGGCCCTCTCGCCCGAACACGGATTCGAACGACGCCGCAGGGCTGGCGCGGCCGATCGCATCGAGATCGCGGACCGGCACGAAATGCACGGGCACACCGGCCGACCAGCGCGACGGCACGCCGAAGCCGATCTCGTCATCCTTCAGCGACAGCGCAGCCGCGGCCTCCTGCACGGTCACAGATTCCCCGGTCCGCTCGGGCAATCGCGGCAACACGAAACTGGCACGGCCATGCTCCCGGCCAATCGCCTCCACAGTACAGCGAACGGGACCGACCGTTTCCTCCAGCACGAGTTCGTGGGCGCCGAGATTGTAGCCGCTCATGCAGCCGAGCAGCACCGCAGTTCCGACGGTTGGATGCCCGGCAAACGGCAACTCCGCTGCTGGCGTGAAGATGCGCAGCATCGCGCGGTTGCGCTGATCGGCCGGCGTCATGACGAAGACCGTCTCCGCGAGGTTGAACTCGCGTGCGATGGCCTGCATGTCGGCTTTCTCCAGGCCGTCCGATTCCAGCACTACCGCCAGCGGATTGCCGGCGAAGCGTGTCTTTGTGAAAACATCGAGAGTGACAAAGCGACGGCGCATGATCTTGACCTACCGTCATGCTGTTTCGATGAGATGAATTGCCGGTCAAGCCCAGCAAATGGCCGAAAGACGTTCTGCTTACCCCAGTCTCTCCGCTTCGAACACCTCCGTCGGCGCAATCAGCTGATCCTGCGCTTCGACCAGCAGGATCTCCCGCGCGCCACGGTCGGCGGTCAGCTTCAACACCCCGAACAGTGCCGAACCGGCCTGGGCCATCGCCTCGCCGCTCGAGCCGTTGCGCAGGACATGCGCAAAAAACAGCGCGGAAATTGCGTCCCCTGCACCATTTGCCTTGATCGGCAGACGCGGCGTCCGCAACCGGAATCGTCCGTCGGGCCCCGATGCGATCATCTCGATGCAATCGTCCGGCGTTTCTTCGTTGAAGACCGAGGTGATGAGAACAAATTCGATCCCGAGCGCGTGCAGCCAGTCGAGCGCAGCGAAGGTCCCGTCTATCGTACCGCTATCGAGGCCGGTCAGCACACCGAGTTCGAACTGGTTCGGGCAGATGACATCCGCAGCCGCCAGTGCACGCGTACGGAAAAAATCCGGAATGCCTTCGCGCACATAGATGCCGCCGTCATAGTCGCCGATCACCGGATCGCAGCAATATTTCGCACCGGGATTGGCGCGCTTGACGCGTGCGACAGCATCGAGGATCGCTTCGCCGGTCTCGGCCGAACCCATATAGCCGGACAGCACGCCGTCACAGCCCGGCATCACGCCGCGGTCTTCGATGCCCTTCACAACATCGCGGATATGCGCGGCGGCGAACACCTCGCCCGTCCAGCCGTCATAGCCGAGGTGATTGGAGAACTGGACGGTGTTGACCGGCCAGACTTCGATGCCGAGCCGCTGCAGCGGAAATACCGCGGCAGAATTGCCGACATGGCCGTACGCGACGTGCGACTGGATGGAGAGGATGTTCATGCCTTCTTCTCCCCTCCCCCCATGAGCGAAGCGAGTGGTGGGGAGGGGTCGGGGGTGGGGGGCAGAAAGCGCCTTTCCATGACGGCATATACCCCCCACCCCGGATCACATCGCAAGCGATGTGATCCGACCCTCGCCACCGCTTCGCGGGGGGAGGGATAAGCGCTATTTCGCCTTCGCGGCTGCTTCGACGAACCTGTTCGTATAGGTCTTCGACAGGTCGATCTTGGCTTTCGCGACATCCGGGGACGACTGGCTGAACACGTCGAGCACGGCCTTCGCGCCCTTCGGGTCCATCAGGCCGGTCTTGGAATACATCGGGATCGTGTTCTTCAGCGCCTCGAGATACAGCGCCTTGTCCGCGCCGATCAGCTCGGGCGGCATCTTCGCCATGATCTCTTCCGGCGTATGGGTGTGGATCCATTTCAGCGTGTTGACGATCGCCGTGGTCAGCCCCTGCGCGGCCTTCGGATTTTTCTCGATCCATTCCGCCCTGGTGTAGAGCGCGCCGCCCGGATATTCACCGCCGAATACATCAAGCGTGTCCTTCTCGGTCCGCGTGTCGGACAGGATGCGCAGATCCTTGTTGCGGCCCTGCAATTGCGTCACCGCCGGATCGAGCATCACGGCGGCATCGACCGAGCCCTGCTCCATTGCCGCGACCGCCGTCGCGCCGAGGCCGATGCCGATCACGCCGACCGAACCGGCGTCGACGCCGGCTTTCTTCATCAGGTAATTCAGGAAGTAGTGCGTGGACGATCCGGGCGCCGACACACCGACCTTCTTGCCCGCGAGGTCCTTGATCGAGGTGATCGTGCCGGTCTGCTTCGGCGATACCACGAGGACGAGTCCCGGATAGCGGTCATAGACCACGATGGATTGCAGCATCTGGCCCTTGGCCGCGAGATTGACGCAGTGGTCGAAATAGCCCGACACCACGTCGGCCGATCCGCCCAGCACCGCGGTCAGGGCCTGAGAGCCGCCCTTGAAGTCGACCATCTCGACATTCACGCCGGCCTTCTCATACTCGCCGAGCTGCTTGGCCAGCACGGTCGGCAGATAGCACAGGCAGCTCGCGCCGCCGATCGCAATCGTGATCTTCGACTGCGCGAGCGCTGCACCCGACAGCAGCACGAGGACGAAAAGCGAAGAAACCAGGCGCCCGACAATCCGAGCCGTCATGAAACTCCTCCCGATGGCGAAGGCGACCCGCTTGTCCGGCCGCATTTTGATGGCTGACGATAAAACACCACGCGGGGCCTGCAAAGTCCGCGCTTTGACGCGTCAGGTTCGCGTGTCGTCTGCGACCGGCCGCCAGACCAGCAGACGCCGCTCGACCAGCGTCACGAGGCCGTCGATCACGATCACAAAGGCCGCCAGCACGAACATCCCGGCGAAGACGCCGGCGATGTCGAAAGTTCCCTCCGCCTGCAGGATCAGGTAGCCGAGCCCCGCCGCCGAGCCGAGATATTCGCCGACCACGGCGCCAACGACGGCAAAGCCGACCGACGTATGCAGCGAGGAGAACATCCAGGACAGCGCGGACGGCCAGTAGACGTGCCGCATGAGTTGCCGCTCGTTCATCCCGAGCATCCGGGCATTGGCAAGAACGGTCGGGCTGACTTCGCGGACACCCTGATAGACGTTGAAGAATACGATGAAGAACACGAGCGTCACGCCGAGCGCCACCTTGGACCAGATGCCGAGCCCGAACCACAGCGTGAAGATCGGCGCCAGCACGATGCGCGGCAGCGCGTTGATCATCTTCACATAGGGATCGAAGATCGCGGCGATTATCGGTTTTCGTGCGAACCAGAAGCCGACCAGAATGCCGCCGACCGAACCGATTACGAAGGCGAGCGCCGATTCCGACAGCGTGATCCACAGATGCCGCCAGATCGTGCCTTCGTAGAACCACTTCCAGATGCGCGAGAAGACATCGCCCGGCGTCGAGAAGAAGAATGGCGGGACGAGCGGCTTGCCGTCCGACATCGGCACGGTCGTGAGCAGATGCCACGCGACCAGCGTGATCACGAGCACAAGGACCTGAAAGCCGACCAGCGCAAGACGGTTCATCTGATTCACCCGCCCCCCGTTTGCGCGTAGCCCTTCAGCACTTCATCCTTCAGCACGTTCCAGATCTCGCGATGCAGTTCGTGGAAGCCTTTCTCGAGCTTCACCTCGGCAATGTCGCGGGGGCGCTCGAGCGGAACGCGCCAGTCGCCGATGATGCGCGCCGCGGGTCCCGCCGACATGATCACCACCCGGTCGGACAGCGCGATCGCCTCTTCGAGATCGTGCGTCACGAACAGCACGGCCTTGCGATCCGCGCTCCACAGATCGAGCAGCAGATTGCCCATGATCTGACGGGTCTGCGCATCCAGCGGTCCGAACGGCTCATCCATCAGGAGGATTTTCGGATCGCGGATCAGCACCTGCGCGAGACCGACGCGCTTGCGCTGCCCGCCGGAGAGCATGTGCGGATAGCGGGCTGCAAAGCCGCCAAGTCCGACGCGCTTCAGCCAGCCGGTCGCGCGTTCCCGGGCTTGCGCGGAGGATACGCCCGCAGTCTCAAGACCGATGGCGACATTCTGCAGCGCGGTTTTCCATGGAAACAGCGAGTCGGCCTGAAACAGATAGCCGGCCTGCCTGTTGAGATCGGTCAATGGCGCACCGAAGATGTCGGCCGTCCCGGCGGCGGGTGCGAGCAGACCTGCAGCAACATTCAGCAGCGTTGATTTGCCGCAGCCGGTCGGACCCACAATGGCGACAAATTCGCCGTCCGCGACCGAGAGCGTCGCATCGCTGACCGCCGTGTAGGTCGCGCCCTTGCCCATGCGGAACGTGATGGTCACGTCGCGCAACGCGACCGCAGGGGCGGCGGGCTTTATGCCCGCCGGCAACGCTTCGGCTGCCGATACCCCCATCAACGACGCTCCGCTCCCGCCAATCTTTTGCGAGAGACATTACCCACCGGGCGGGAGCGCGCAAGCATCAGGCCACTTCCTCATCCCTCTGGTTGACGAAGATTAGAACCGCCAGAAGCGTCGTGTAGAAGCGGAAAGCACCCTCCTGCCCGTTCCAGGTCTTGGACTGCCACATCGCAAAATACTCACCGGCCACGACCATGAAGCCGAAGAACCAGACCATGAAGCCAACCGTCGCGCCCGCAACCATCCAGGTCTTGGCGCGCTGGAAGCGCGCGGCCGAAGCGCGCAGCGCCAACAGCATGGCGACGCTCGCGACAGCCAGGAGCACGAAGACGACGCCTTCCATCGCAATGATCGCAGCATAACCGAGCGACCAGAGCCGCGGATCGGTGACTGCCCGTCCCATCAGCCTGTTGCCGGGGAATGTGGTATCCATCGAGAGGACATGCTTCACAAACTCGTAGTTTGTCCCGTAATCGACGATATTGTCGTAGGTGACGATGAATGCGAATGCGGCCAGTGCCGCCGTCATCACGACCTTTGCAAGCCGGACGGTCAGCATGATCTCTCCCCTGTCCTCCCACCTATCCAGCGCTTATGCGCCTCTCGCAGATTCGCCTCAATGACCGAACGAAGGCTTTTCATCCGCATCGAACTGACGGCAAGCGCCCGAGCACGCGCCGAAGCCGCCGGGCTCGACGCGAACGCCGCCACCCAGTCGCTTGACGCCAGCGTGCAGGTCGGGGACCGGATCTCGTTCGGGGGCGATCCGGCGGACGACTTCGTGGTGCTGCGCCGTCGCTACCTGATCGGCACCGGCCCCGCGATCCTCGTTCTGGAGCTCGACCATCCGGCGCGGAATTAGGCGGCGCAGCCTGCCTGTCCCTCGCAGCTCGGCGATGCGATTTGAGGCGCGGCGTCGGGGATGCGACAATGCCGCATGGTGTCGGTCATCTCTTTCGAAGCCGTGAGCAAGGTCTACGACCCGGGCACCCGCCCGGCGCTCGATGACGTCACGCTCGCCATCGACAGGGGCACCTTTGTCGCGATTGTCGGCCAATCCGGTTCCGGAAAGTCCACCCTGCTCG
The DNA here is from genome assembly GCF_035565795.1 of Pseudorhodoplanes sp. GTDB lineage: Bacteria > Pseudomonadota > Alphaproteobacteria > Rhizobiales > Xanthobacteraceae > Pseudorhodoplanes. The sequence goes on along the minus strand of NZ_DATMRV010000147.1, from coordinate 340 downwards.
GCATGATCAATCGCCTGATCGATCCGAGCGCGGGCGTTGTGCGCTTTGAGGGCGACGACATCCGCAACCTCGATCCGATCAGCCTGCGGCGACGCGTCGGTTACGTGTTCCAGGACATCGGCCTGTTTCCGCATATGACGCTCGCGGAGAATATTGCGATCACCCCGCGTCTGCTCGGCTGGGATGAAGCCCGTCAAAGCGCCCGCGCGGACGAATTGCTCGATCTCGTGCAACTGCCGCCCGGTACGTTCAGGGATCGCCTTCCATCGGAATTGTCCGGCGGTCAGCGTCAGCGGGTCGGTGTCGCGCGCGCCATCGCCGCAGAGCCGCACGTCGTGCT
>NZ_DATMRV010000146.1:0-3833 GCF_035565795.1 Pseudorhodoplanes sp. | reverse complement strand
CGTTCGGCCACGGTGCGCGAGGCCTGCAAGAAGCATGGCGGCTTCTATCTCGGCTCGATCGGTGGTGCGGCGGCGAACCTCGCCGAGCATTGCATCAAGAAAGTCGAGACCATCGAGTTCCACGAACTCGGCATGGAAGCGATCTGGCGCATCGAGGTGGAGAACTTCCCGGCCTTCATCATCATCGATGACAAGGGCAACGACTTCTTCCAGGAACTGAATCTGGGATAGCGCCTTCTGTCTTTCTGCTCTGTCAGTGATGGCGGGTGGGGACTTTGCGCCGGGCCGATTGAAATCGGCCCGGCTTTTGCTTATGGCTTTTCCCAGAGGCCTCATCGATTCTGCAAAATTATCATGCCCCGCGCCCGTAAACCTTTTCGTCGTGCCTATCGCGTTGGACGCTCCCGCACCGGGCTCGGCTGCTTCGCGACCCAGGAAATCCAGAAGAACGAGCTGATCGACACCTATCGCGGTCAGATGCTCACCAATGAAGAAGCCGAGAAGCGGGACAACCGCTATATGTTCGAGGTCAATTCGCGCTGGACCATCGATGGGTCCAACCGGCGCAACCTCGCTCGCTACTTCAACCACTCCTGCCGACCCAACGCCGAAAGCGACGTGAAGGGCCACAAGGTCATGATCATCGCACGGCGCAAGATCAAGCCGGGCGAGGAGATCACCTACGATTATGGCAAGGATTACTTCGACATCTTCCTGAAGCCGGTCGGCTGCAAGTGCGACAAGTGCCTCGAGAAGCGGGCGGCTGAACGCGCCGAGGCGCGGGCCAGGAAGCTGCGGGCCGAGCGCCGCGCCGCTGCGGCCGGCAAGAAGCCCCAGGTCAAGCGCGGCAAGGTCGGAGCGGCCAAGAGCAAGGTGACGACCAAAACCAAGGTGAAGGCCAAGAGCAAGGCCAAGACAAAAGCGAAGACGAAGACAAAAACCAAGGCCAGTTCGAAGACCAAGACCAGCAAGCGCAAATAGCGCGCTGCCCATCCCGAATTCAGCGAACCAACGGCGTGGCCCTGTAAACGGGCCGCGCCGTTGACGTATGTGACGAACGTCGTCCCGTCTGCATCGGCCGATGGCAGGAGCATTCACCGGCTCAGGCCGGCACTCTGAAGCGTGCCCGGCCCGCCCTGGCCCCTCCCAAATCTTTGGAGGCCGCACTCCGCCCCAACGAGCCCAAATCCCGAACCGCGACCGGTCTGCCGACCACTACCCGGCATGAACGCTGATCGTCATGGAAGGGGATGGTCCGATGTGCAATTTGCTGAAGCCGACGGTGGATCAAATGGTGTTCCGCCAGTATCACATGCCCGAGCACGGGCATTTCCACCGGGACCAGCCGGTTCGCGCTGAAGACACGAGGCGCGATGCTGCTCCGTCCCGTAGGCCCGCACCCTTGACCCTGGTGGTGCCGGCCCTGACCATGATGGCCGCCGCGTTGGCGTTCGGCTACATGGCGCTCACGCTGATCGAGCTGGCCGGGCTGGAGCTGCAGCACGCGTTCAAGCCGCTGACCGGGATGAACGAGTTTCTCAACGCCGATGCGTTGGGGCGGACGCTCAAGGCGCAGACGATGTCCTTCGCGCGGGCCGGCATGCGCCTGCCGGTCTGACAAACTCTAGTTCGCGCTCAGGAGGTCGATCTTGGTATTGGCCTGAAGCAGCCGGTGCGCCAGCAGCTGCGCAAGGTTACGGACGATGATCTCTGCAGCGAACGGGCGACGCATGCGGAAATCGTCAAAGGTGTCGAGCGGGACGCGCCGGCACAGCACGGCATTGTCCGCGAACACATCGGCGCTGCGCGGTCCCCCGATCAGCGCAAGCTCGCCAAAGGCGGTACCGGGAACCAGCGTTGCCAGCCGCACGCCCTCGGCGAGCTTCACGCTGACCATGCCGCGTTGAAGGAAGAAGACCGAATCCGCCTCGTCGCCGCATGCGATGATCCGCTCGCCCGGATGGTAGCTGCGCGTCTCGCACAGGACTTCGAGATCGGCGATGTCCTCCGGCGCTAGCCCCTTCAGCAATTCCTGCTCGGCGAGCGGGACATCCGTGATCTGGCTGAAGCCGCCATACCGGAAGATGACCTGATCCTCGGCCCACTCGATGGCCTCATCGAGCAGGGAAAATGTGCGGATCGCGCCGCTGTCGGTGAGGAAGGCCTGCAACTGCCTGAAGTGGCGGGAGTCGCGCTCGATGCCGGCGAGGACCGGGCGGGTGCCGCTTGACGAGAGGCTGTCGAACAGATCCGCCAGCATCTTGGCGGCGGCGGTGGTAATCAGCGGCACGCGCCGCAGGTCCAGCACTGTGAACAGGCCAGTATCGTGCGCCAGCAGGCGGCGGGCGATGTAATCGACATTCGAGAATGCGAGCGTCCCGGTCAGTTCCATGATGCGGATCGTAGAGGCTTGCTCCTCGAGCAGCTTCTGTTCGTGCGGCTGGCGGCCGCGACGCTGCAGGCGGCCGACGTCGTAATCGGCGACGATACAGGTGCGCACATCGTTCGCGCGGTTCAGCACGTGCAGATCGAAATGCGCCGACAGCGCCTCGCACAGGCGTAGTCCGCGTGCGGAATTGCCGTGCTCGTCGAGCAGCGGCGAATAGGTGCCGAGCCCGATCTGGGACGGGAGCGCAGCGATGATGCCGCCGCCGACGCCGCTCTTGGCCGGCATCCCGACCCGATACACCCATTCGCCGGCATAGTCGTACATGCCGGACGAGGTCATCACCGACAGGACACGCGCCACTGCAAGCGGGGAGAGCACCGGATCGCCGGTCAGTGGATTGACCCCGCCATTCGCGAGTGTCGCGGCCATGACCGCAAGATCCCGAGCGCTGACCAGGATGGCGCATTGCCGGAAATAGACGTCGAGCACCGCATCCACATTGTCTTTCACGATGCCGTAATTCCGGAGCATCCAGCCGATGGCGCGATTGCGGTCACCGGTCGCGGTCTCGGACTGGTAGACGGATTCGTCGACATCGAGATCGCGCCCGGCGCACCGTCCGAGGATGCTGCGGATCAGCTCGAAAGCCTCGTCGCGACGCGCGGCGTAGATAAGGCCTGAACAGGCGATGGCGCCGGCATTCACCATCGGATTGAAGGGCTGATTGTTCGCATTCAGGCGGATCGAGTTGAAGGCTTCGCCGCTCGGTTCGACGCCGACGAAGGACTCCACATGGTCCGCACCCAGGAGTTCGAGCGCGAGGCCGAATACGAAAGCTTTCGAGACGGACTGGATGGTGAAAGGGTAGGCAGAATCGCCGACCTCGTAGACATGACCGTCGATGGTGGCGATCGCCACGCCGAACCGGGCCGGATCCGCCTTGTTGAGTTCAGGGATGTAATTGGCGACGGCGCCGGAGAAATCGTCCCGATACCGCGCATGGGCCTGCTCCAGAAACGCCAGAAGCGGGGGCTTGGCCGGCTGGTCGGTGGCGCCGGACGGAGCGTTGGGCAGGGCTTGGTTCATCGGACAGGCCATCAGAACGGAGCGACGCAAGTCCCATGCAAGGGGAATGCCTGATTGTTGGACATGTGCGCCCCTGCGGCGTCCGCTGTGTCCGAGCTGCCCTGCGAGGCGGGTTGGACCAGGAGAGGCGCGAGCGTGATAGCCTTCGTCATCGTCCCGGGAGAATCCTAAATGCCTGATCGTCTTGCCGTTGCGGCAATCGCCGCCACACTGGCTATTACGACCACTTTCGCCTTCGCACAGATGAAACCCACAACGCCGCCATTGCCCGACATGCAGATTGCCGAGATTCCGGCAGCCTCGCGGGCAAATTACCTCGGGGACCGGTTCAGTTACCTGGAGGCTGGCCGGCCGGACG
>NZ_DATMRV010000145.1:0-10042 GCF_035565795.1 Pseudorhodoplanes sp. | reverse complement strand
TGCGTGCCGGGGTTCAGCACCAGTCCGGGCTCTCCGATACCGTTGCAGAGCTGGCCGCATGGCGTCTCCGATCGTCTCGCCATCGAGGCTCTCGAGCACGCCGGACTGTCTTACACAATCGCATTCACGGCGTCGGATTTCAGTGCGCATCTCGCGGCGGCGAGGTCTGGTATTGGCTATCTGGTGTTGCCACAGCGTCTCATTCCGTCCGACTTGAAGATTGCACGAGACCATTTTCTGCCGGCTTTGCCGGACTGCAATGTGGGCATCTATGTCAACGGCGAGAAGGACACGCGCAAGCTTCGGACTGTCGCGTCGCGCATGTCGGAAGTACTGCAGCCTCGCGAACGACCTGCCGCTGCCGCCGCCGCCGGGACGCGACTCGCCCGCAGCGAGGCCTGACGCTTTTGCGGATAGCCTTCTGCAAGTAATCGCTACTTCGCGCCTTCCCCGGGTGCGGTTGCGTGAATGGCAAGCGCGTGCACGCCGCCGGCCAGTTCCGCAGCGAGTGCTGCGTTGATCGCGCGGTGACGGTCGATCCGGCTCTTGCCACGGAAGGCATCCGACACGATATGAACGCGGTAATGCGTCTGCCCTCCCGGACGATGTCCGGCATGCCCAGCATGCAGATGTGACTCGTCTTCGACCCGAAGGCTCTCGGGCGCGAAAGCTTCCGTCAATTTCTTTGTGATGACATCTTTCGTTTGCATGGTCGTCTGCCTGTCTCGCGGTTGATCGGTTGAAACCCGGTCAATCTCCCAAATGTCAAGTCTTGAACCTCAGCGCGCAATTTTCGCATACTCTCACGCCATGAAATTCGACTCGCCCCTGTTCGATAAAATACGCGTCAAGCCTGATGAAGATCGGCGGCCGCGCGCAACCGAGCATGTCTGCGAGTGGCAGGGCTGCCGCAATGAGGCGACGCATCGCGCGCCGAAAGGCCGCGGCCGGGAGAAGGATTACTGGCGCTACTGCCTGGATCATGTGCGCGAGTACAATCAGAATTACAATTTTTTCCAGGGCATGACCGACGACGACGTCCGGAAGTATCAGAAGGACGCGCTGACGGGGCATCGCCCGACCTGGAAGATGGGGACCGGCAAGCACACCGATCCCGGCCGCTTCTATGCCGAGAATGGAATCGATCCATTCGCGATGTATGCGGAACTCGGCGGTGAAGGCCGGGCTCAGGCCGGCGCGCGTGCCAAGGCCGAGGGCCGGACCATCCGCAACGCCGAGCGCAAGGCGTTCAACACCCTCGGCCTCGAGATCGGCGTCTCCCGCGTCGAGATCAAGGCCAAGTTTCATGACCTCGTAAAACGCCACCACCCCGACAGCAATGGCGGCGACCGCTCGACCGAGGACCGGCTGATCGAGATCATTCAAGCCTATAATTATCTCAAATCGGTCGGGTTCGTCTGACCCTGGCAGCCTACCGGCTGCTGCCATTCGCGCAATCCTCTCCCGCCTTTCGGGAAGACCCCGGGATACCTATCTTTCCCGTGCATCGCGATCCGTGCGCGGACCCTGGCGGGTTTCGCGCCGCTTCGCGTTTCTGCTAGGTTGGCCCCCGATTTGCCAACCCGAAGCGACATTGACGCGCCCCGGTCCGGCTGGCGCATGGAGAAGCAATGGCTACCGCATCCGAAGAAATTCCCCAGGGACCCGGTGGGCTGCCCGACATGAAGGTGTCGGTACGGCAAGTTTTCGGAATCGATTCCGATCTTGAAGTTCCTGCCTATTCCGAACCCGACGCGCATGTGCCGGATCTCGATCCGGACTACCTGTTCGACCGTCCGACCACGCTGGCGATCCTGGCCGGCTTCTCGCGCAACCGCCGGGTGATGGTCACCGGCTATCACGGCACCGGCAAGTCGACGCATATCGAGCAGGTCGCCGCCCGCCTCAACTGGCCGTGCGTACGCGTGAACCTCGACAGCCACATCAGCCGCGTCGATCTCGTGGGCAAGGACGCGATCGTGATCCGCGACGGCCTGCAGGTGACCGAATTCCGCGACGGCATCCTGCCATGGGCGCTCCAGCACAACATCGCGATGTGCTTCGACGAATACGACGCCGGTCGCCCGGACGTGATGTTCGTCATCCAGCGTGTTCTGGAGCAATCGGGCCGTCTGACGCTGCTCGATCAGAACAAGGTGATCCGTCCGCATCCGAGCTTCCGGCTGTTCGCGACGGCGAACACGGTCGGCCTCGGCGATACGACCGGCCTTTATCACGGCACGCAGCAGATCAATCAGGGCCAGATGGACCGCTGGTCGATCGTGACCACCCTGAACTATCTGCCGCACGACAAGGAAGTCGATATCGTTCTGGCCAAGGCGAAACATTATCGCAACGAGGAAGGCCGCGACATCGTGAGCAAGATGGTGCGTGTCGCCGATCTCACGCGCAACGCTTTCATGAACGGCGATCTGTCGACAGTGATGAGCCCGCGCACGGTCATCACCTGGGCCGAGAACGCGGACATTTTCGGAGACGTCGGTTTCGCGCTGCGGGTCACCTTCGTGAACAAGTGCGACGAGCTCGAACGTCCGATTGTCGCGGAGTTCTATCAGCGCAGCTTCGGGCAGGAATTGCCGGAGTCTTCGGTGAATGTTGCGTTGACATGATCGTCATTCCGGGGCGCCCGCGCCGCGGGCAAACCCGGAAGCCAATGCTATCTCGCGCCTTGGGCTGGATTTCGGGTCCGCACCTTCGGCGTGTCCCGGAATGACGTTGAGCATCAGCGATGTCTTCGAACTACAAACCGAAAGCGTCTCCGAAGGAATCGCCCACCGAGCCGTTCAAGCGCGCGGTGACCGGTTGTCTGCGCGCCATCGCCAAGCGTCCGGAGCTTGAGGTCGCATTCGCGGCGGAGCGCCCCGGGCTTGTCGGCGGCAAGGCGCGGCTGCCGGAGCCGCCGCGCAAGCTGACCAGGGCCGAGGCGGCGATCGTGCGAGGGCATGCCGATTCCGTTGCACTCAGGCTCGCCTGTCACGACCCGAACGTCCACCGCAAGCTTATCCCCGGCGGCCAGCAGGCGCGCGCGGTCTTCGAGGCTGTCGAGCAGGCGCGCGTCGAGGCGATCGGCGCACGTCGCATGTCGGGCGTTGCGAAGAATCTGACCGCGATGCTCGATGACAAATTCCATCGCGGCAAGTTTGACGACATCACCGATCGTGCCGATGCGCCGATCGAGGAAGCCATTGCCATGATGGTGCGCGAGCGCCTGACCGGGCAGGCACCGCCGGCAGCCGCGAAAAAGCTGGTCGATCTTTGGCGGCCGATCATCGAGAACAAGGCCGGTCGCGGTCTCGATCGCCTGGAAGATCTGATCGAGGATCAGGCGCGCTTTGGCGATGCCATCCACGACCTGCTCGATGCTCTCGACATGGGCGAGGATCGCAATCGCGATTCCGAGGAAGACGAGGATTCCGAACAGAGCGACGACGATCGCCGCCAGAACGAAGACGGCGAGCAGGGTGAAACGTCGGAATCGGAAGACCTGCAGCGCATGTCGGTCGAGGAGGCCGAAGCCTCCGCCGAGGACGCGCAGGAAGCGACCGCCGAAGCAACCGACGCGCCGAGTTCGGACATGTCCGATGACGCGGACATGGGCGATTCCGAAACGCCGTCCGAGCCCTGGCGTCCGCGCTCCGGTCACAACGAATATCGCGGGCCGGAATACGGCGCCTTCACCTCGAAATTCGACGAAGAGATCGCGGCCGAGGATCTGTGCGAGCCGGAAGAGCTCGATCGGCTGCGCAGCTATCTCGACAAGCAATTGTCGCATCTGCAGGGCGTGGTCGCGCGTCTCGCGAACCGGTTGCAGCGCCGGCTGATGGCGCAGCAGAACAGGGCCTGGGAATTCGATCTCGAAGAGGGGATGCTCGATCCTGCGCGCTTGTCGCGCATCATCGTCGATCCGATGCATCCGCTCTCGTTCAAGCGCGAGAAGGACACCAATTTCCGCGACACCGTGGTGACGCTGTTGCTCGACAATTCCGGCTCGATGCGCGGCCGCCCGATCACGGTTGCCGCCACCTGCGCCGATATTCTCGCCCGCACGCTCGAGCGTTGCGGCGTGAAGGTCGAGATCCTCGGCTTCACCACGCGCGCCTGGAAGGGAGGACAGTCGCGTGAAGCCTGGCTCGCCGCAGGAAAGCCGCCGAATCCCGGCCGGCTCAACGATCTGCGCCACATCATCTACAAGGCGGCGGATGCGCCATGGCGTCGTGCGCGCAAGAATCTCGGCCTGATGATGCGCGAGGGTCTGCTGAAGGAAAATATCGACGGCGAGGCGCTGAACTGGGCCTATCGCCGGCTGCTGGCGCGCCCCGAGCAGCGCCGCATCCTGATGATGATCTCGGACGGCGCGCCGGTCGACGATTCCACGCTCTCGGTGAATGCGGGCAATTATCTTGAGCGTCATCTGCGTTGGGTGATCGAGGAAATCGAAACCCGCTCGCCCGTCGAATTGATCGCGATCGGCATCGGTCACGACGTGACGCGCTACTATCGTCGTGCGGTCACGATCGTCGACGCCGAAGAACTCGGCGGCGTCATGACCGAAAAGCTGGCCGAGTTGTTCGATGACGAGGTCAGCGCCGCGGCTGCCGCCGCGCTGGTCCGGCGCGGGCCACGCAGGCTGCATTCGTGACGATGCGCAATCTGCTGCGACCCTCGTTCGCGGTCGCGATCCTGATGCTGAGCATGCAGGCTGCATCGGGGCAGCTATTGCCGCAGACGCCGGCGGAACCGCCGGCGAAGATCGAGATCCAGGCCAAGGCCATCGAGTCGTTCGATCCGCGTGAACCGCAGCGCCGTCAGTTCGGCCGGCTCGTGTTTCGCGGCGGGCTCGAACTGTCGTCGTCGCACAAGCAGTTCGGCGGTCTGTCAGGCATCCGTGTTTCGGACGACGGCAGATTCCTTGCGGTGTCCGACAGGGCCCATTGGCTGCGCGGCCGCATCCTGTATCGCGGCGATGCGCCCGTCGGTATTGCGGACGCCGAAGTCGGACCCATGCTGTATAGCGATGGCCGGCCGATCACGGCCCGCGGCTGGTATGACACCGAGGCGCTCGCAGAGGATGGTGCGTTCGTCTATGTCTCGCTCGAGCGCGTGCACCGCATTCTGAAGTTCGACTACGGAAAACGCGGATTGCTGTCGCGGGCGACGCTCGTTCCGGTGCCGCCGGAGATGGCCAAGCTCGTCAGCAACAGGGGCGTCGAGTGCCTCGCCGTCGCTCCGAGGGGAACGCAGATTGCCGGCGCGCTGATCGCGATCGCCGAGCGCAGCCTCGATGCTTCCAAGAACACGCGCGGTTTTTTGATTGGCGGCTCCAAGCCGGGACTTTTCTCGGTCAGGCTTACAGACGAATTCGATATCGTCGACTGTGCTGTGACGCCGGGATCGGATCTGCTGCTGCTGGAGCGGCACTTTTCCTGGCGGCGCGGCATCGCCATGCGTCTTCGGCGCGTGGCATTGTCGGACATCGTCCCCGGCGCCGTGCTCGAAGGCGCGACGCTGATGTCCGCCGATATGGGATTTCAGATCGACAATATGGAAGGGCTGAGCGTCCACCGGTCGCCGAGCGGCGAGACGGTGCTCACCTTTGTCTCGGACGACAATTTTTCGATCATCCAGCGGACGATCCTGCTGCAATTCACGCTGCTGGATAAGTAGACGCACATATAGCTACGGCGTCCCCCACGAGGGGGACGCCGTTCGCAAATCTTGTCCTGAACAGGCGGAAAGTAATCAGCTTGCCGCAGCGAGCTTCTTCTCGAGCTGACGCTTCAGGTCGAGAGCCTTCGGCGACAGGTCCGCGTCCTTCGCCTTGGCAAGGAAGCCATCGAGACCACCACGGTGATCGACGGTCTTCAGAGCATTGGCCGAGATGCGGAACCGCACGGAGCGCTCGAGCGCTTCCGAGGTCAGCGTGACGTTGACGAGGTTCGGCAGGAACCGCCGCTTGGTCTTGCGGTTCGAGTGGCTCACCTTGTGACCGGTCTGGAACGCCTTGCCGGTGAGGTCGCACTTGCGCGACATGGTCGAAAATCCCGAAAATGTGGGCTGCGGCGCACGGGCGCGCAGGCCGGTGATTGCGTTTTCGCGTTGAGACGGGGTCCTATAAAGAGGCCGGGCAGATGCGTCAAGGCTGGACCGGGCCCGGCAAAACCACAGAAACGGCTTATTAGTGCCGAATCGCTTAGGTTTCTGGGGTCACGCGGCCAGCGCAGGGCTGGCCTGGCAGCACGTGCCCCATGGAAGGCCCTCTCGGGCCCCGCGAGGACCAGGTGGACAGTCTCGGCAGGACGGCCTTTGGCGCAGCGCTCGGCGGGTTTTTCCTGAGTGTTGTCGTTCCAATGCCTGCTTTCGCGCAGGCCCGGCTGGATGCCCGTTATTCCGTGACCCTGGCGGGCCTGACGATTGGCGAGGGTTCCTGGCAGGTCGATGTGGCCGATGACCGTTTCTCGGCCGAGGCGAAGGGCACCACGTCCGGTATGGCGAAGCTTTTCAGCTCCGGCCATGGCACCACGGCGTCCCAAGGTGCCATCAAGAACGGTCAGTTCATCCCCGCGAATTACTCGGTTTACGTCAAATGGGGCCGCAGATTCGAAGATCTGCGGATGCGGATTGCCAACGGCACGGTCAAGGAACTGACCGTCGAGCCGGCGATGATCGAGCATCCCGATCGCATCAAGGTGACCGAGGCCCACAAGCGCAATGTGCTCGATCCGATGACGGGCTCGCTTCTGCGGGTCCCGGGCAAGGGCGATCTCATGGCGCCCGAGGTTTGCAAGCAGCATGCACCGATTTTCGACGGCCGCATGCGCTACGATCTCACGCTGGCCTACAAGCGGATCGAGCAGGTCCAGACGGCGGGCTATTCGGGGCCCGCGCTGGTGTGCGCGATCTATTTCGCGCCTCTCGCGGGTTACGTTCCGGATCGCGCCGCCGTCAAATACCTCATCAACCAGCGCGACATGGAAGCCTGGCTGGTGCCGATCGCCGGTACGCGCGTGCTGGTGCCCTACAAGGTGGTGATTCCGACACCATTCGGGCAGGGCGTGCTGCAGGCGACGCAGCTTGCGGTTTCGCCGTTGCCCCCGAAGACCACCGCGAAATCGATCGCCGCGCCGAAGACCAACTAGGGCGGCTTGCATTATCCCTGCTGTCCTCCACATTCGCTTTTGCGACAGGGTTGACTCTTGATGCCAACCTCGGACTCGCCGGTCGTTAAGGTTTGCGCGGTTCTGATCGGCATGGAATCGTCGATTCACACCTGATGTAGATGCTTTCTAGGGCGATGGTCTATATGTCGCGGTGAACGGATCAGAACGCGTGCGAGTCAGCGATTCGGCCGCGATTCGTTCCAGACTCGTTCCGTAACTTAACCGGCGGTACCCAAAATCATGTGCGAGTGTTGCGTTGTGAGACAAGCCGGGCCAGAAACTGGCACGTTTGCTGGCTGACGTACCCGGTCTCGCGGCTGATTTGCCGGGCTGCTCCCTGAAGAGACCATCGTTTTCGGATCCTTGATGCCCATTTCATTTTCGCCTGGCGTACGAAGCGACGCGCGCATGCGTGGCGCGGGCGTGACGGCCGTGCTCGGGCCCACCAATACCGGCAAGACCCATCTCGCCATCGAGCGGATGGTTTCGCATTCCTCCGGAATGATCGGCCTGCCGCTGCGGCTTCTGGCGCGCGAGGTCTACAACAAGGTCGCGAGCCGCGTCGGCGCCGACTCGGTCGCGCTCATCACCGGCGAGGAGAAGATCAAGCCCGCCAATCCGCGCTTCTGGGTCTCCACCGTCGAGGCGATGCCGCGCGATATCGACCCGGCATTTGTTGCTATCGACGAGATCCAGCTCGCGGCGGATTTCGAGCGGGGGCACGTTTTCACCGATCGCATTCTGAACCGGCGCGGGCGCGAGGAAACGCTGATTCTCGGCGCGGCCACCATCCGGCCGATGATCGAGCGGCTGTTGCCGGGCGCCAATATCGTATCGCGGCCGCGTCTGTCGCAACTGACATTCGCAGGTGATCGCAAGCTGACCCGGCTGCCGAGCCGCTCCGCCATCGTCGCATTCTCGGCCGACGAGGTTTACGCGATCGCCGAGCTTATCCGGCGCCAGCGCGGCGGAGCAGCGGTGGTTCTGGGAGCATTGTCGCCCCGTACCCGCAACGCTCAGGTGGCGCTTTATCAGTCCGGCGACGTCGATCATCTGGTCGCCACCGACGCTATCGGCATGGGGCTGAATCTCGACGTGGATCACGTCGCGTTCGCATCCGACCGGAAATTCGACGGCTATCAATTTCGCCATCTCAATGCCGCCGAGCTTGCCCAAATTGCCGGTCGCGCCGGCCGCGCCACGCGCGACGGGACCTTCGGGACGACCGGGCGTTGCGCGCCGTTCGACGATGAACTCGTGCAGCGGCTCGAAAGCCACGCATTCGACCCGCTGACGGTTCTGCAGTGGCGCAATTCCGATCTCGATTTTTCATCAATTGGCGCGTTACAGGCCTCTCTGGCGGAAATCCCGACCGAGCAGGGCCTCACGCGCGCCCCGGTCGCGGAAGATATCCAGGTGCTCGAGCACGCCGCGCGCGATGAGGGGATTCGCGCGATGGCGAGGGGGCGCGCTGCGGTCGAGCGGTTGTGGGAGGCCTGTCAGGTTCCGGACTACCGGAAGATCGCACCGGCAAACCATGCCGAACTTATCACCACCCTCTATGGATTTTTGATCAGGGAGGGTAAAATCCCCGACGACTGGTTTGCCCGCCAGGTTGCGCAGGCAGACCACCCTGAAGGCGACATAGACTCTCTCTCCACGCGGATCGCACATGTTCGGACCTGGACATTCGTTGCAAACAGGCCGGACTGGCTTGCGAATCCCGATCACTGGCAGGGTGTCACGCGCGCTGTCGAGGACAAGCTGTCGGATGCGCTTCATGAGCGCCTCACGGCACGCTTTGTCGATCGACGCACAAGCGTGTTGATGCGACGACTGCGCGAGAACACCACATTGGAAAGTGAAATTTCAAAGACCGGCGATGTAACCGTAGAAGGCCACCTGGTTGGACGGTTGGAAGGCTTCCGCTTCGCGGCGGACCCATCGGCAGGCGGATCCGAAGCGAAGGCCTTGCATGCGGCTGCGCAAAAGGCGCTCGCCGGCGAAATCGATGCGCGCGCGACGAAGCTGTCGCAGTCGCCCGACGACCAGTTTGTTCTGACGTCGGACGGGACGATCCGCTGGACAGGCGACGCGGTCGGCAAGCTGGTCGCCGGCGAAGAGGTTCTGCGGCCGCGCGTTCGGATTCTTGCCGACGAGCAGCTCACCGGACCGTCGCGTGAGCAGGTGCAGGCGCGTCTCGATCTCTGGATCAAGGCGCATATCGACAAGCTGCTCGGCCCGCTGTCGTCGCTTGCTGCGGCCGAAGACGTAACGGGCATCGGGCGCGGTGTCGCCTACAGGCTGATCGAGGACCTCGGCGTTCTGGAGCGACAGAAGGTTTCCGACGATGTGAAGGGCCTTGATCAGAACTCGCGCGCCGCCCTGCGAAAATACGGGGTGCGCTTCGGCGCCTACCACATCTACATTCCACAGCTGCTGAAGCCCGCGCCTCGCGCTCTTTCGACGCAGCTCTATGCGATCAAGAACGACACCGGCGATATGCGCGGCCTGGACGAAGTGCAGCAGCTGGCGTCGAGCGGGCGGACATCGATCCCGGCCAACAAGGACATCCCGAAGAATCTGTATCGTGTCGCGGGCTATCGCGTTGCAGGCGAACGCGCTGTGCGCGTCGATATTCTCGAACGCCTCGCCGATCTGATCCGTCCGGCCCTTGCGTGGCGCGACAACTCACCGGGCATCAAGCCGGCAGGTGCGCTCGATGGCACCGGCTTCACGGTGACCGTCGGCATGACCTCGCTGGTCGGTTCATCGGGTGAGGATTTCGCATCGATCCTGCGCTCGCTGGGCTACCGGATGGAGCGGCGTCCGAAGCCGCCCGAGCCGGTGGTGCCGGCTGAAGC
>NZ_DATMRV010000144.1:0-4742 GCF_035565795.1 Pseudorhodoplanes sp. | reverse complement strand
CGCGCCTGGTCGATATCGCCGAACAGGCTGGCGTAACCCTCGACGCTGCCATCGGGAAAGATCGCCGCGCGCGGATGGAACGGGGTGTCGATGGATGAATGAGGTGCGAGCATGCGCCCTCCGTCACCACTCGCATCACGAGTGATGTGCTCGTGTCCCGGGCGCGATGCAGCACGCAAGTGATGCATCGCAGAACCGGGACCCACAGGATGATGATGTCGAGCGATGATGGGTCCCGGGTCTGCAGCGCACGACTTCGTCCTGCGCTGCGCCCGGGACGCGTAACCGGCTAACCCTTCGGCGCCTTCCGTCCCCTCGCCTTGCGCACAGCCTTCCCCTCGCGCGCGTCATTGGCTTTCGACACGCGATCGAGATGCGAGAGGAATTCACGAAATACGGTGAGATGATCGCGCTTGCGCTTCTGAGCCGGACGCAAGGAGCGCATCACCGAATGCAGACTATCCATCAACGGCCTCCGAACTTTTTGTTGAAGCGCGCGAGTTCGCGCACGAAATCATCGAAGCGGCGCATCGCGGCGGCGTATTCACGCAACGCGACGACGAGGAGCGCGCTCGCGCCCATCGCCCACAGGAACAGCGCCAGGTGCGCAAGATCGCCGCGCTCGGCGAATGCGCGCGTTAAGTCGTCCATAACGATATCCCGCTGCGTCACGTTTCGGCGCCGTGGGCTGCCTGCTATCCTGAGTTGCCGCCGCAACGCGCGGACAATTCCGAGGAGGACACGCCATCATGCAAAGGTCAGCGCTAGCCGTCGCCGCACTTGCCGTCCGAATTCTTGCCGTCCCGGCACTTGCCCTCGCCGCGCTCACTCAGCTCGCGTCAACGCCGGCTGCAGCGCAAGCCGCCGCACCGGATCTTGTCGGCACCTGGACCGGGACCAGCGAGTCGATCGTGCTGCCCGCCGGCAACGCGCATCATCGCGAAAAGGGCAAGGGTCCGTTGATGTCGAATGTCCCGTTCACGATGGTGATCGAAAAGCAGGACGGACGGCGCTTCTACGGCACCTTCTCGTCCGACAAGCACAAGGAAACCGTGATCGCGGTGATAGGACGCAACGGCACGATCTACCTCATCGACGACGACGGCTACAGCTTCGGCACCCTGCTCGCGCCCAACCGCATGGACCTGTGCTACATGAAGCAGTCTCCGACCGGGCGCGTCGCATCGTGCACCGAGATGACCAAGAAATAGCAACGCGTCAGCAAGAATAGCGAAGCGTCAGAACGAATCCCCGCCCTCGACCGGCGCATAGCCGGTCGCGATCCGCTTCTCGTTCAGCGTCAGGAACGGCGCCGCGGTGACCCGTGCCCACAGCGCGGCACGGTCACCGGCGAGCGCGTCGATCCGGTCGGTATCGACCGCAAGCCGCACGGTCCCGCCGTACGCCGCGCCGAGCCATTGCGAGAGCGCCGCGCCAATGCGCGAGGCGATCGGCAGCACCGTGCCGCGGATGAAGGCGCGGTTCGCCTCCTGATAATTCGCATAGGTGTTGTCGCCCGGAATGCCGAGCAGCATGGGCGGCACGCCGAAGCACAGCGCGATCTCGCGCGCCGCGTTATGCTTTGCGTCGAGGAAATCCATGTCCTTTGGCGACAGCGACATCGCCTTCCAGTCGAGCCCGCCTTCCAGCAGCAGCGGACGCCCGGCATTCTTCGCGCCCTGATATTCGTCGGCGAGTTCGCGCTTCAGCCGCTCATATTGCCCGTCCGACAGCACGGCCTGCTCCGGCCCGGAATAGACCAGCGCGCCGGACGGACGCGCCGCATTGTCGAGCAGCGCCTTGTTCCAGGCTGCCGCCGCGTTGTGCGTATCGACTGCGATGCTCGCCGCCTCCAGCGGCGCGAAGCCGTAGTGATCGTCGAGCGGATGGAAATGCGTCAGGTGCAGGATCGGCGGCAGCGCGCCGGCCTGCTCGAAGCGCACGCTGCGTCCCGCGACATGATAGTCGTAAGCCTCGGGCCAGCCGTCCGATCCCGGCACGACGCGCATCCGGTCCGGCCGCAGCGCGTAGAGTTCGCGCGGCCGGCCGTCGAGCGTCACCGCTTCGATATAAGCGTTACCGGCCAATTGCAGATGCGCGACCACGCTTTCGAGAAACGCGGCGCCATCCTGTCGCGGGTTCGGCCGCGCAACGAGATCGAGCAGCGGATGGCTGTCGTGTTCGGCGGCGCCGTCATAGGCAAGCCAGGTCACCGAACCGACCGCCTCGGCAACAAGCCGCACCGCGCGATGCACGATCGCGTTCTTCATGTAGCCCTCGCGGGCGAGCGCGGTGATATCGCGCGGCGTCCAGCGCGCCCGCCCCTGCGACTGGAACGCAACCAGCTGCGCCGTGCGCGAGGATTTTGTCTCGGCAGCACGGAACCATTTCGACATGTCGAGCATGACAATCCTCTGCAAGCCAAATGCGCGACGCGACCGCGCAAAACAAAAAGGCCCGCACGAGGCGGGCCTTCTGCTTCTGACGTCAACTTGAACGAATTGATCGATCCGCTCTACGCCTCAGAACACGCCGAGCAGCGCAAGAACGATGACCAGACTGAGCGGAACGCCCAGCAACCACAGGATAATCGGCATTGTCGCCCTCCTTCGATGTTCCTCAGTTGCGGCGACAACGCCGAAGGGCGAATGATGTTCCTGATTTTTCGTACTGAAGACGAGTCCCACAAAGCGCATGCGCTGCTTTTCCCCTCCCCGCCGCTTCGCGGGGGATGGAAAAGAGTTCACAACGCCCGCACCCTCGATCATCACAGCGCCCGCACCCGCGGGCCGCTGCGCGCTCCGAAAGTCAGATGCGACACCGCCCACACCATCGCATCCAGCCGGTCGGGCGAACGTCCGTTCGACAATCCATTGAGCCCGAAATCGCACATCTCGTCTTCGAGCGCGGGAAACACACCCGCATGTTTCACCCTGCCCTGTTCGTACAGGGCCGCGACCGGCTCGGCGCGCAGCCATTTTCCGCGGCTCGCGCGCACCGCGATCACCGGCACGGTTGCGTCCGCCTCGCGGATCACCGCCTTCACCATGTCGCCGCCCTGGTTGACCTCGACCACCAGCGCATCGGCCTGCAGCCGCCGCCACAGTGCGATCGCCTTTGCCGCCCAGCCCGCAGGCGACAGGCCCGCAACCGTCTCGTCAGCGATCACATAGGCGACGCCGTTCTCCGCAAGGCCCGCGGCAACGAGGCCGCAGGCATCGGCGCCCTTGCTCGCAGACGCCGGCGGATCGACCGCAACAACGATACGCCGAAGGCCAGGGGCCGCAGCGACGCGGCATGTCTCGAACATGGCGCGCGACCACAGCGCATCCGGCCGGTCGTCGATGATCTCGCCGTCCAGTTCCTGCCGGCCGAGCCGCGTGCCGTCGTAGCGCTTCACCACATTGTCGATGAAGGCCGGCGACAGGTGATAGGCATTCGCGCGTGTCGGCGCATGCGTCACCGCGCTTGTCGGCTCGGCGATCAGGCGTTTCAACAAAGCTGTCGGCCGCGGCGTGGTGGTGATCACCTGCCGCGGCCGCGCGCCAAGGCGCAGTCCGAATTGCAGCATATCGAAGGTTGCTTCGGCATGACGCCACTTGGCGAGCTCGTCCGCCCAGGCGGCGGAAAATTGCGGGCCGCGCAGGCTCTCGGGATCCTCCGCCGAGAAGGCCTGCGCGATCGCGCCGTTGGAAAATTCAATGCGCCGCCGTGACGGCGACCACACAGGCCGCTCATCGCGCGGATACACCGCGAGAAGGCCCGATACGCCCTCGATCATCACCTCGCGCGTTTCGTGTTCGGTCTCGCCGATCAGCGCGATGCGGCGTTCGCCCTCTCCGTCGTGCTTTGGCGCGTTGGCAACGCTCCTCACCCATTCGGCGCCAGCGCGCGTCTTGCCGGCACCGCGCCCTCCGATCAGCAGCCACGTGGTCCAGGGTTCGCCGTTATTGCCGAACGGCGGCGGGAGCTGGTGAGGATGACAGTGAACATCCCACGCGGCGTTGAACATCGCCAGTTCATCGGGATCAAGCGTCGCCACCGCCTGCGCTATTTCGCTGCGCAACAATTGCAGCGAGTTTTGCCGCAACGGATCGTCGAAGCTCGTCAATGGATCGCGGAATGGATTCATCTTTCGATGCCTTGCGCCTCGGCGCATCCTTCTCGTGCAGCGCATCGAGCGCGGTGAGCGATTGCAGCGTCTTTGCGAGCACCGCGAGCGTGCGTGCGTCGCGCTCCCGTTCGCCGACCGCCTGCCCGCCTTCGGCGAGGCGCTCCTCGATCTCGCCGACCTGCCGTTCCGCGGCGCGCATCATCCGGTTGACCAGCGTCTGCCGCTCCTCCTTGAGGATGCGGCGACGCGTCACCGTGCGGCGCTTGACCAGCGGCGTCAGCAGCGGCTCACCGTCCTTGTTCTTCGGTCCGCCCTCGATCCAGTGATACAGCGTCCAGTGACTGAGCCCGGTCGCTTCGATGATATCGCGCGTGGTCGCGCCTTCGCTGTACATCTGACGCGCAAGCGCAGCGTTTTCGGGAATGTCGGTCATGATGTGTGCCGATCGATGTCGTCGTCATGGCCGGGCTTGACCCGGCCATCCATGTCTTTGCGAGGTGCAGCAAGCGTAGCCCGGATGAGCGCAGCGAAATCCGGGGCTGGCGGCCCCGCATTGCGCTTCGCTCCATGCGGGCTACGGGGCATCACCTGTCCAGGAGCCGCAAATGAAAGCTGATGATGTGTCACT
>NZ_DATMRV010000143.1:0-16323 GCF_035565795.1 Pseudorhodoplanes sp. | reverse complement strand
GATGCGAATACGCGCCAACGACGCCGGGGACGCCGATCCGCTCGAGATCGTCCAGAATGCGCGCCGACCGCATGATCGCGTAATATGCGCCGATCTCGCAGGACGGATACCGGGCCATCAATGCGTGCGTGAAGATCGGCGATTTCCGGTGATGCACCGCCTTGATCTCCATGACGGGCTGCGGTGACCGCTCCCGGCCGTAATAGCCGGTGAATTCGCCAAGCGGTCCTTCCGGCAGCGTGTCGCCCTTGTGCAGCACGCCTTCGACCACGAATTCGGCATGCGCGGGGATCGGCAGTTTCACATATTCGGCTTCGGTGAGTTCGATCGGTTGGCCCATGATGCCGCCGGCGACATCGAGTTCCGACTGTTCGGCGCCGAAACTTTGCGCCGCGACCATGAACATCACCGGATCGACGCCGTAAGCCGCGACCACCTCGCATGGGTCGCCGCGCGCCCACCAGGCTTCGCGGTCGAGAAGGCCGTGCTTTCCGGGCGAGCAATACAGTCCAACGCGGTTCGGTCCATGCAGCATCTGACGGTAGCACCCGACATTGATGCGGCCGGTGTCGGGGGAGGCGGTGAGGGTGATGTTCCCGGTGCCGATGAAACGCCCGCCGTCGCCCGGCCAGAATTTCGGGATCGGGAATGTCGTGAGATCGATCGCGTCTCCGGTCAGCACCACCTCGTTCACCGGCGCCTTGTCTTTCGCGATCATCCTCGGCTTGACCGGATCGGCCATGATCGAACGCGTGGCGTCGATCATCTGTCGCATCGACAAGGACGGGTCGAGCCCGACCGCGAGCGCATAGCGCTCCTTGCTCGAGCCCAGCATGTTGGTGAGGATATGCGATCCGGTGGTGTCGCCCTCAAGCTTGTCGAACATGAGCGCCGGCGACCGGTCGTCGCGCGTGGCGAGCAATGTCACGGCGCCGATCTCCTCGATAGGATCGATTGACGCCGCGATCCGCTTCAATTCGCCGATCCGCTCGACCAGCGAGAGCCATTCACGCAGATCACGCCAGCCGAGGGCGGGGCGGTTTTGCGGAGTCTGCGAAGTCCGGTTGCGCGTCGTTTCCGCGTCCACGTCGTTCTCCCGATGCGTGTTGCGCCGAAGACCAGAGGACCGCGCCGGACCAGCTTTATGAGGCGCGCTTGGTGGCCATCGCGTTCTCGATCAGCGTCTTGCCGAGCGACCAGATCGCACCCGGCACGCGATGACTTTCCGCAATCACCTTGTCGAAAGCGTTCTCGATCCAGGTGCAGTCCTCGTCGGTGATGACGTAGGACGGCAGCATCTTGATGGTGTGACTGCCGTGCCCTGCAACCTGGGTCAGGATCTTGTGCTCCTTGAACAGCGGGATCGTGATCAATTGACAGAACAGCCCCTTGTTGGCCGCTTCGATCATCGACCACGACGCGCGCAGCTTGAGCGATTTCGGCGCGCCGAATTCGACGCCGATCATCAGGCCAAGGCCGCGAGCGTCGCGCAGCATCTCGTGGCGCTCGGTCATGGCGCGGAACGAGGCGAGCAGGCGCTCACCGGTACGCGCCGCGTTCTCCACCAGTTTCTCGGAATCGATCACGGCGAGCGTGGCGATGCCGGCAGCCATCGCAAGATCGTTCTTCGCGAATGTGGAGCCGTGCACCACGGCGCGGTCCATGCGGTTGAACAGCTTGTCGAAGATGTCCTTGCGAGTCAGCAGCGCTCCGACCGGGACGTGTCCGCCCGACAGCGCCTTCGCCAAGAGAATCATGTCCGGCTGCACGCCCCAATGCTCGACCGCAAAGAAGCGCCCGGTGCGGCCAAGACCGCACTGGATCTCGTCGGCGATGAACAAGGTGCCGTAGCGACGGCACAAATCGGCGGCCGATTTCAGATAATCGGGGCTGGGCAGGTGAACGCCCTTGCCCTGGATCGGTTCGACGATGAAGGCTGCGACATCGCGCCGGCGCAACGCGCCTTCCAGCGCGGTGAGGTCATTGAACGGGACCGCCGCGCAATCGCCAAGGAGCGGCTCGAAACCCTTCTTGAAAATCTCATCGCCGTTCAGCGAGAGCGAGCCGAAGGTGAGGCCATGGAAGGCGTGCTCACAGGAGAGAATCTTCGAGCGTTTGGTTGCGGCCCGGGCGAACTTGATCGCAGCCTCGACCGTCTCCGTTCCGGAATTGGCAAAGAAAACCTTGTCGAAATACGGAGCTTTTGCGAGCAACTTTTCGGCAAGCACGCCGGCGAGAGCGGGCACGTCCATCTGCACAAGATTGGGCAGCTCCGCGTCGAGAACGCTTTCGAGCGCGGTCCGCAGCGCTGGATGGTTTCGGCCGATGCCGAACACGCCGAATCCGCTAAGAAGGTCGAGGTAGCGTGCGCCGGCCCGGTCATACAAATACTGGCCGGCGCCGCGGCGGAAACCCACATCATATCCGATCGTCCGCAGCACCCGGACCATCTGCTCATTGAGGTGGCGGTCATGCAGATCGAATCGGCCTGCTTCCCGCGCCTCGAAAATGGCCGCAATGTCGTAGTTGTTAGGTTCAAGCATCGAACAAGCTGCTATGATTGGGTTGTCGGTTTCGAGGGCAACCGGATCGTCGCGTTGCCGTCGGGGTGGTTAGCATGAAACGATTGGCTTTGCTCAGTGCGCTTATTGTCCTGTCTGCCCAGGCTGCGGTTGCGGGTGACCCGGCCGGAGACTGGATGGTCGAGGATGGTTCCGCGAAAATCCGAATCGCCATCTGCGGCGGGTCCCTCTGGGGCGTGGTCGGCTGGGAGAAGGAACCCGGCAAGGACACCGCTAACCCGGATCCCGCCAAGCGGTCGCGAGATACTCTCGGGCTGCCGATCCTGATCGACATGAAACCGTCCGGCGCCGACAAATGGTCGGGCCAGATCTACAACGCCAAAGACGGCAAGATGTATCAGGCCAGCGTCGAGTTGCAGTCGGAAAAGGCGCTCAAGGTCCGCGGTTGCGTCCTTGGTGGCCTGTTCTGCGGCGGGGAGACCTGGGTGCGGTCGATCGACGCCTTCCCGGCGCCGATCGCCTCCGAGCCGGCCAAGAGCAAGGCGAAACCCAAGACTGCGGGGCCGGATCCGTTCCCGGCCCCGGCTGGCGCAGGCTCAAGCCTTTCCGGTCCCGTCTGCTCCCGCATCGGTAGCGTCACGGGGGCGGCCCATTAGGGCCGGCTGAAACAGCACTGCCGCGCACATCGTCGTCACGAGCGACAGCGCAAGCAGCTTGCCGAGGCTCGATGTTCCCGGGTGGCTCGAAAGCCAGAGGCTTCCGAACGCGGTCGCCGTCGTCAGCGCGCTGAAGATCACCGCTCGCGTGAGGCTGGACTGGAGCAGGTTGGTCTGCCCGGCACGCCACGCCATGATGTAGTAGATCTTGAACGCGACGCCGATGCCGAGCAACAGCGGCAACGCAATGATGTTCGCGAAGTTGAGCGGCAGATCAAGCAGGACGCACAGTTCCATCGTGATCACGCCCGCGAGCAGAAGCGGGACGACCGTCAGGGCCACGTCGTCGATACGGCGCAGCGCGATCCAGAGCAGGACGCAGATCGTGAACAGCGCCAGCAGTCCGGCCTGGATGAACGCCACCACGATCACGTCACCCGATTTCAGGATCGAGATCGGACCGCCGATTGCATTCGGTTCGGCTTCGAGAATTTTCCGAGCGAACGTGCGCAGCGTCTCGTTGTCGTTCGGATCGCCTTTCGGGAACGCCTCGACGCGCTGCCGCCCGTCCGGTGCGATCCACGTGTTCTTGAGATCGGCGGGGAGCGTGTCGACCGTCACCGCGCTGGCCTGCAGCAGGTTCCGCGCTTCCGCCAGCTTGAAATTCAACGGCGTGATGACAGCGCGTTCGGCCGCATTGCGCTTTTCGTCGGACGCAGCCGCGAGTTTGCGCAACAGATCGGCAAGGCGCGTCGCCGCAGCGCCGCCTGCGCCGGGCTGTCGTCCCACGGCGTCGAGCGCCGCTGCGGTCTGCCCCAGCAATTCGACGGCCTGACGCGCGTCCGGCGCCGGCGAGGGCTTGACGTTGAGCGCCCGGCTGAGCGTCGGGGTCGCCTTCTTGATCAGCGCGAGTTTGGTCTGCTGATCGTCCGGCACGAAGCTGTCGATCGTCATGACGCGCGCGACCTCCGGAAGCTTCGAAAGCTTGGCGGCAACGACCTGTGCTTGATCCGACGATTTAGCGAGAACGTTGATGGCGCTCGCGCCCGTGTTCGGATCCTGCCGCAGATCGAGATAAGTCGCGATCGATTCGACGGTCGGGCTGCGCAGATTGATCGGATTGAAGTCGAAGCGCAGGAAGTACAACAACGGCAGGCCAAGTACGGCGACGCCCAGCGTGCCGGCAACGACCCACTTCCTGTTGCGATCGACGAATCCGTCGGCCGAGGCGAAGGACTTGTAACCAAGCGGTTCCTGTTCGCCCGGCGGATCCAGCAACGCGAGCAATGCGGGAAGCGCGGTGATGCTGATCAGGAATGCGACGATCATGCCGGCGCCGGCAATCACGCCAAGCTCGGATACGCCCTGATAATTCGTCGGAAGAAACGCGAGGAAGCCTGCGGCGGTTGCGGCTGCAGCAAGCGCGAGCGGACCACCGATATTGCGACCGGCGTGGATGAGCGCTGGCTTGAGTTCGTCCTTGTTGTAGCGCTCGTCCCGATAACGGACGCTGTACTGAATGCAGAAATCGACTCCGAGGCCGACGAACAGCACGAAGAACGCGACCGAGATCATGTTGAGCGAGCCGACCAACAGGAATCCGAGCGCCGCCGTGATGGCGAGACCTCCTGTCAGCGCGATGAAAACGGCGAGGATGATGCGTGCGGATTTCAGCGCCATCCACAGGATGAACAGCACGACGATGACAGTGCCGATGCCATGGAGAAGCATTCCCTCTTTGACGGTGGCGAACTCCTCGTCGGCAATCGGGACGGAGCCGGTCAGGCGCAGCCGCGCCTGATAGTCAGGTCCGAGCTTTGCGTCGATGGCGGCTTGGCGGACCGCATCGGTCGCCTGCTTGCCGGGCTCGAGCGCGCTGTAATCGAGCTTCGGGACGATATCGACGAACTTGCGCAGGTCGCCCGGCTTGGACGGCTCTCCGGAGAGAAGCTCCTGCCAGGAGAAGCTCGCCGGACGGCCCGCCAGGGCGTCTTCGAAGGTCTTCGAGAACCGGTCGAACACCGGCGCGAGCGCGTCGAGTTTGAGTTGCCCCACCTGGACACCCATGAGCGCGGTCCGCGCCGATTGGGACAAACCTCGCCAATTGGGATCGCGCGCGAGAATCGAGATGAAGGGGGAGGCTGCCTGAAGCTGTCCGAGCGTTCGGCCAAGTTCCTCGGTCGGAAGGAAGAGGAGGCCGTTCTTTTCGAAGAACTCGCCGCCGTCGGGGCGCCGCACTTCAGGGAACAGGTCGGGCTTGGCCTTGAGCCGCTCGGTCAGCTGGTCAGCGGCGATTGATGCCAGCTCGGGTGTCGGGGCGTTAACCACGGCGAGGATCGTGTGGACCCGGGCCGGGAAGGCCTTTTCAAGCGCAATTTCCCTCTGCCGCCAGTCGATATTGGGCGCGATCAGGTTGCTGATGTCGGTGTTAATCGCGAAATTGCGTACCGTGTAGACCCCCGCAAGGGCCGCCAGCAACGCAAAGACAACAATTGTGATCCAGGGCGCGCGGATACATACCGCGACCGTCTGGCCGATGACGCGCGCCATCAATGAGTCTTTATTCCTGTTCACGGCTCAATTAGTCATCCGCAAGGCATGATTCCGTTTATCGGGGCGGTTTAGCCGCCCGATTTGGTTGCTAATGCCACATTTTAACGTCAAGGGAATGAGGGTATGTTTTTTGCTTTCAGTCACTATCGATAAGTCTTAGCTCTTTGCATCTGCAGCCCTAAGTCCGGTAATGCGTTATCCCCCAACATGAAGACTACCGAAGGTGTTCCAATAATGGCTTCTGCGACCCCTCTTCTCGACGCCTTCGCGACCCCGGCCGACCTGCGGAAGTTGCAGGACAGCCAGCTCCGGCAGGTCGCGGACGAGCTGCGCGCCGAGACCATTAATGCCGTCGCGGTCACCGGTGGGCACCTTGGGGCCGGCCTTGGGGTGGTCGAACTGACGGTCGCCCTCCATGCCGTTTTCGACACCCCGAAAGACCGTCTTATCTGGGATGTCGGTCACCAGGCCTATCCTCATAAAATCCTGACCGGTCGGAGAGACCGAATCAGGACCCTTCGCCAGGGGGGCGGGCTGTCCGGCTTCACCAAGCGCGCCGAGAGCGAGTACGACTGCTTTGGCGCGGCGCATTCTTCTACGTCGATTTCCGCCGGTTTGGGAATGGCCGTGGCGCGCGACCTCGCGGGTTTGAACCACAATGTTGTTGCGGTGATCGGCGATGGCGCGATGTCCGCCGGCATGGCTTACGAGGCCATGAACAATGCAGGCGCGATGGACTCGCGCCTGATTGTCATCCTGAACGACAATGAGATGTCGATCGCGCCTCCGGTCGGCGCAATGTCGGCTTACCTGGCACGGCTGATCTCCGGGCGCACCTATCTGTCCCTGCGCGAAATCGGCAAGCAATTCGCACAGCATCTGCCGCGGTTCATGCATGACCGCGCCGCGAAGGCTGAAGAATATGCGCGCGGCATGGTGACCGGCGGTACGCTGTTTGAAGAACTCGGCTTCTATTATGTCGGGCCGATCGACGGACATAACCTCGATCATCTGCTGCCGGTGCTACGCAATGTGCGCGACGCGAGCTTCGGTCCGATCCTCGTGCATGTCGTGACGCAGAAGGGCAAAGGTTACGCGCCGGCCGAGGCCGCCCCCGACAAGTATCATGGTGTTGTGAAGTTCGATGTCGTCACGGGCCGCCAATCGAAGGCCAAGGCGAACGCGCCGTCATACACGAAGGTGTTCGGCGAGAGCCTCGTGAAGGAAGCGGAGAAGGACAACAAGATTGTTGCCATCACGGCGGCCATGCCGTCGGGCACCGGCGTCGACATCTTCGAGAAGCAATTCCCCGATCGCACCTTCGACGTCGGCATCGCGGAGCAGCATGCCGTTACATTCGCTGCTGGCCTTGCGAGCGAGGGTCTGAAGCCCTTCGTCGCGATCTATTCGACCTTCCTGCAACGCGCCTATGATCAGGTCGTGCACGACGTTGCCATCCAGAAGCTTCCGGTCCGTTTTGTGCTGGATCGCGCGGGCTTGGTGGGAGCCGATGGGCCTACGCATGCAGGGTCGTTCGACGTCGCCTATCTCGGATGTCTGCCGGATTTTGTGCTGATGGCGGCGGCCGATGAGGCCGAACTCGTTCACATGGTCGCGACGCAGGCGGCGCTCGATGATGCGCCATCGGCATTGCGCTATCCGCGCGGCGATGGCGTCGGCGTCGATCTGCCCGAGGTCGGCGTTCCGCTGCAGATCGGCAAGGGCAGGGTGCTGCGTGAGGGCAGCACGATTGCGCTGCTGTCCTACGGGACACGGCTCGCAGAATGCATGAAGGCCGCGGAGGCGCTCGCCGCCCACGGCCTGACGACAACGGTCGCCGACGCGCGCTTCGCCAAGCCGCTGGATGTCGATCTGGTGCTGCAGCTTGCGAAGAATCACGAGGTGCTCATCACCATCGAAGAAGGCTCGATCGGCGGCTTTGGTTCGCATGTGCTCCAGACACTCGCGGAGCGTGGCGCGCTCGATGCAGGCCTGAAGGTCCGCAGCATGGTGCTTCCCGACGTCTTTATCGATCACGACACGCCGGCGGCGATGTATGCGCGCGCAGGGCTGGACGCGAACGGCATTCTTGCGAAGGCGTTTGAGGCGCTCGGCAAGGATATCAGACAGGACAAGGTGCAGCTTGCGTAAGCCTGACGATACCCCCCGGACCCAGTTGCGACCCCTCAACGTAGTGTTGGCCCAGCCGCGCGGCTTCTGTGCCGGCGTGGTGCGGGCGATCGACATCGTCGAGCGCGCTCTGAAGAAATATGGTCCGCCGGTCTATGTGCGGCACGAGATCGTACACAACAAGTTCGTGGTCGAGTCGCTGAAGGCGAAGGGCGCGCGGTTCGTCGAGGATGTCGATGAGATCCCGGATGGCGCAGTGGCGATCTTCAGCGCGCATGGCGTCTCGAAAAACGTCGAGCGCGAGGCCGCCGAGCGCAATCTTCCCGTGATTGATGCGACCTGTCCGCTGGTCACGAAAGTGCACAATCAGGGCAAGCGTTACGTGGGCCAAGGCCGCACCGTGATCCTGATCGGTCATGCCGGGCACCCGGAGGTCGAAGGCACGATGGGCCAGATCCCGGGTACGGTCGTGCTGGTGCAGACAGTCGCCGACGTCGAGAAGCTCGAAATCCCGATCGATGCGCCGGTGGCCTACGTGACACAGACCACTCTCAGCGTCGACGATACCCGCGACATCATCGCCGCATTGACCCGTAAATTCACGGATATCCAGGGTCCGGACACGCGTGACATCTGTTATGCGACGCAGAACAGGCAGAGCGCGGTGCGCGATCTGTGCAAGCACGCCGATCTTCTGCTGGTGGTCGGCGCGACCAACAGTTCCAATTCCAATCGGCTGCGCGAAATCGGCGAGGAGGTCGGCATCCCGAGCTACCTGATCGCCGATGGCAGCGAACTCGACCCGGCCTGGCTGGAAGGAGTTGAGACTGTCGGCATTACCGCCGGCGCCTCGGCTCCCGAAGTGCTGGTCAACGACGTGATCGACGCGCTAAGACAGCTGCGGGTTGTCGACGTGACAACGCTGCCTGGCCGCGAAGAGAACATCACCTTCCGTCTCCCCGCCGAAGTGGCATCCGTTTAGGACTTACCGGTTAGGCTCCCTCCATGGCGATACCGTTTCACAAGGAAATCCGCATTGGTGCCTATCTGCTGAAGCAGAAGCTGATGGGCAACAAGCGCTACCCGCTGGTGCTGATGCTGGAGCCTCTGTTCCGGTGCAATCTCGCCTGCGTCGGTTGCGGCAAGATCGATTATCCGGACGCGATCCTCAATCGCCGGATGACCGCCCAGGAATGCTGGGATGCCGCCGATGAATGCGGCGCCCCGATGGTGGCGATTCCGGGCGGCGAGCCGCTGATCCACAAGGAGATCGGCGAGATCGTCGCCGGCCTCGTCAAGCGCAAGAAATTCGTATCGCTGTGCACGAACGCGCTTCTGCTCGAGAAGAAGCTGCATCTGTTCAAGCCGTCGCCCTACCTGTTCTTCTCGGTCCATCTCGACGGCCTGCGCGATCACCACGACAAGGCGGTGTCGCAGAAGGGCGTGTTCGACAAGGCGGTGAAGGCGATCAAGGCGGCGCAGGACGCCGGCTTCACGGTCAACGTCAACGCGACCATCTTCGACGGTCATTCCGCCGAGGACATTGCGGCGTTCCTCGACTACGCCAAGGAGCTTGGCGTCGCGGTCTCCATCTCGCCCGGCTATGCCTACGAGCGTGCGCCGGACCAGGAGCACTTCCTCAACCGCAAGAAGACCAAGGAATTGTTCCGCAGGGTCTTCGAACTCGGCAAGGGCAAGGGCTGGAAGTTCATGCACTCCAGCACGTTCCTGGATTTCCTCGCTGGCAATCAGGAATTTGGCTGCACGCCATGGGGCATGCCCGCGCGCAACATTTTCGGCTGGCAGAAGCCCTGCTATCTGCTCGGCGAAGGTTACGCCAAGACCTTCAAGGAGCTGATGGACACCACGGATTGGGATTCCTACGGCACCGGCAAGTACGAGAAGTGCGCCGACTGCATGGCGCATTGCGGCTACGAGCCGACCGCGGCGAATGCGGCATTCAACAATCCGCTGAAGGCGTTGTGGCTGTCGATCCGCGGCATCCGCACGTCCGGCCCGATGGCGCCGGAAATCGCCATGGATAAGCAGCGTCCGGCCGAATACGTCTTCTCGTCGCAGGTTCAGAAGAAGCTGTCAGAGATGCGGGCTGAGGAAGCCCAGGAGCGGGCCAAGAAGACCGCGACTGCGGCGTAGCGACCTGAAGGCGCGACCCGAGTCGATGCCGGCTGCGATCAGCGCCGGCAATTGACCGGGTTGACGCAACAGCCCTGCGATTACTTTCCGCAAATCGACATCGCCATCAGGCGTGAGCGCGTCTGTCGCAATCGGCGGCAAGCTGCGATGCGCTGGATCGCTGATCGCGCGCAGGACCGCGAAAGGAAGGCCGTGGCTGCGGGCGAAGTCCGCGGCGATGTGCGATTCCATATCGACCGCAATCGCGCCGGACGTTTTGTGCAGGGACGCCTTGTCGGCGACGCCGGCGACGACGCTGTCGTGGCCGGCAATTGCGCCGCGATGAACCTCGCCGCCTGTGAACGGAAACGACGACATCCGCCCATGCCATTCGGCATGGACATCGTGCCGGCTGCCGCCTGCGACGACCCGCGAGGCTATGACCAGATCGCCGGATTTCAGGTGCGGCGCCAGCCCTCCCGCGAGACCGAAGCTTAGGACGGCGCCGATGCCGTCCGTGGTCAGGCCCGCAAGGCGCCGGCGCAACGAGGCTGGATTGCCGCCCGAGCACACCGTGATGACCGCGTCGCCCGCCACAACCTGCGCCTCGCGCTGCAGTCCGGTGACGACAAGCAGCCTGACAGGCGAGGGCGCGCGCATGACGAACTCTTGGTGAACCGGTTCGGCTCGACTCGGCTTTTCGCTCACATCCCGAAGGCGACGCGGCGGTCGTTGGCCACGGTCAGATTGCGATAACGCGCTACCGCCCAGAGCGGGAAGAATTTCCGGTATCCGTGATAGCGCAGATAGAACACGCGCGGGAAGCCGGTCGCGGTGAAACGCTCCTCGTCCCACAACCCTTCGCCGTTCTGGTTGTCGAGCAGATAGCGGACACCGCGCTGGACCTGCGGATGATCGACCTTGCCGGCGGCCATCAGCGCGAGCAGCGCCCAAGCGGTCTGCGAGGCCGTGCTGGGCGCCGGCTCAAAGCCCTTATAGTCGAGCTTGTAGCTCGCGCCGTCTTCGCCCCAGCCGCCGTCGGAATTCTGGATGCTGAGCAGCCAATCGGCGGCGCGCTGCATCATGTCGTCGTTCGGATCGAGACCGGCAACATTGAGCGCGCAGAGGCATGACCAGGTGCCGTAGATGTAATTCAGCCCCCAGCGTCCGTACCACGAGCCGTCCTCAAGCTGCGTTTTTCGCAAATATTCGATGCCTCGCGCGATCGCCTGACGGCTTTGTTCGTCCTGCGGAAGCTGCGCGAGCATGGATATGCAGCGTGCTGTCACGTCTTCGGTCGGCGGATCGAGCAGGGCGCCGTGGTCGGAGAACGGGATGTTGTTGAGATAGCTGTAGGTGTTGTCGGCGTCGAACGCGGCCCAGCCGCCGTCCTTGCTTTGCAGTCCGAGCACCCATTCGCGCGCGCGTGCGACGGCGGGGTCGTAATTCTGCGTGCTTGCGCTGGCCTCGAAGCGGTTCATGGCCATCGCGACGACCGCGGTATCGTCGAGGTCGGGGTAATACGCGTTGTTGTACTGGAACGCCCAGCCGCCCGGGCGCACGTCCGGACGTTGCTCCGCCCAGTCGCCCTTGACGTCGAGCACCTGGCGCGGAATGAGCCAGTCGAGCCCCGCTTTCGCAGCGGCCTTTGCCTGATCGCTGCCGGCTTCCAGCATCGTGTGTGCCGTCAGCGCGGTATCCCACACCGGGGAGACGCAGGGCTGGCAATAGGCTTCGTCATCCTTGATGACCAGCAGCTTCTCGATAGACAGACGCGCGATGGCGCGGTCCGGATGATCCTCGGGATAGCCGAGCGTGTCGTACATCATCACGCTGTTGGCCATGGCCGGATAGATCGCGCCCAGTCCGTCCTCGCCGTTCAGGCGCTCCTTCACGAAGGCGACGGCAGCGTCGATGGCCTTCTTGCGCGTCGATTTCGGAAACAGCG
Source organism: Pseudorhodoplanes sp. (assembly GCF_035565795.1). Lineage (GTDB taxonomy): Bacteria > Pseudomonadota > Alphaproteobacteria > Rhizobiales > Xanthobacteraceae > Pseudorhodoplanes. Next base: position 4,381 of record NZ_DATMRV010000143.1, on the reverse strand, counting down.
GCTCGATCGCGCGCAGGACGATATCGACGCAGCGGAAGAACAGGAACCACGACCATTTCTGGTGAGGCGCCTTCTTCACGCCTCCGACCGAATGCGGAGGCTCGAGAAACAATTCGTCGATGGTGACACGCTTGCGATTGCGAGCGAGCGGCTTCAGCGCGCCAAGCACAAGCAGCGGAACGATCACGGTGCGCGCCCAATACGACACCTTGGTCAGGTGGAACGGGAACCAGCGCGGCAGCAGCATGATCTCGACCGGCATTACCGGCACCGCGCGCCAGGTCACCACGCCATAAAGCGCGAGCAGGGCGCGCGTGAACACGTTGCTGCGTGACGCGCCGCCGCGGGCGAGGATCGCCTCGCGCGCGCGGCGCATGTGGTCGGCATCGGGCGAGTCGCCGATCATCTTCAGCGCGAAATAGGCCTTCACGCTGGCGCTCATGTCGAACTCGCCGTCGTGGAACAGCGGCCAGCCATCGTGCTTGCCCTGGATGCGGCGCAGATAGACCGCGATCTTGCGCTCGAGTTCGGCATCGACGGGTTCGTCGAGGTGATGGCGCAGCAGCACGTATTCAGCGGGGATCGTGGCGTCGGCTTCGAGTTCGAAGACCCAGTGGCCGTCAGGCTGCTGATTTTTCAGCAGCGCGTCGGTCGCGCGCGTGACGGAGCGCTCGAGAATATCGCGGGCAAGGGGGGAGTTGTCGGGTGTCGTATGCATCATCTGTTGGACAGGAGTTCCGCCGCGCGCTGACCGGAGCGGATTGCGCCCTCGATCGTTGCCGGCAGTCCGGTATCGGTCCAGTCCCCTGCGACAGCAAGGTTAGCCCAACGGGTTTTTGTTTCATTGCGGCGGGCATTCTGGGCCGGGGTTGCAGCAAAGGTCGCGCGTCTCTCGCGGACCAATTGCCATTTCGGGATTGGTGCGTTCATCCCCAATATGTCCGTGATCTCGCGCCATGCCGTTTCGGCAAGTTCCTGACGGGGCAGCGTCAGCAGGCGATCGGCGTGGCTGATGGTCGTGGAGATACGGTGCCTGAAGGCAAAAATCCACTCGACCGTCCGGCCAAGAACGCCCGTCATGAAAGGGCTGCCGTCCGGTGGTGCGAGGTCATAGTGAATGTTGATGATGGCGCGGAACTGGTCCGGCGCCTTGAGGGTGGGGACGAGCGCTGCCGCGGCGTAGGCCGGGACAGCCAGAACAACGGCATCCTCCGGCCCGAGCACCGTCTCGCCATCCCGGAAGCGCAGGGCGGTCAGCGCCCGATCCGACGTCGTCACCGACTCGACTTCGTGCTCGAAGCGGATCTCCGCTCCGCGCTCCCGGAGCGCTTTCAGTGCAGGCTCGACGAAGGCCGTGCTGAGACCGCGCTCGAAGACCAGTGGACGGCAGGCCTCGCCACCGCGCAGCAACGTCTCACGCGCAACCTGTGAGGCGAGCAGCGACGAGCCGCTCGGCGTATCGATATTGAGCGCAGCGACCATCAGCGGGTCGATCAGGCGGCGATAGAGTTCGCTCTCGCGATCCAGCACTTCCCGCAGCGGCCGGTCTGCGCGGCCGAGAAGAAGCGGCAGCAGCTTCAGATAGTCCAGCAGCGAGGTCTTCGGAACGCGGCTGGCCGCATCGAAAATCCAGGTCGGGAGGCTGCCGTTGCCGAGCCGCAGGATCCAGCTTTCGCCGGTGGCGCCGTCGACAAAGCGGAAATTCGCAGGCGCGAAATCGGGCGTGACGCCGATCGCCTTGAGATAGTCCACCGCCGAACGGTTTCCCGACAGGAGCAGATGCGTTCCGTTGTCGATATGCATTCCGGTCGCGGCGTCGTCGTAGGAGCGGCAGCGGCCGCCAGCCTGGCGCGTTGCCTCGTGGACGGTGACGGCGATACCCGCCTGCGTCAGCCGTACGGCCGCGGAAAGACCGGCGAGTCCGGCCCCGACAACATGGACGTGTTTGATCATCAGAGAATGCCGTAACGAAGAACCGCGAGGATGAGATGAGCGCGGTCGAGCCTGACGCGTTCGCGCGGCGCTGCGAAACCGCGTTGCTGGAGCTTGTCGAGCATCGGGGCATAGGCTTCCGCCATGATGCGCGGTGCCTTCACGCTGGCGCGGGTTTGCCGGTCCATGATCGCGCGTGCCTGCCGATAATGTTCGCGGGCCTTCCCGATCAGCGGCGCGCAGGCCTGTCCGAGATTGGGATGCGCGAGCACCGTGTGCGGGTCGCTGCTCTCGATTCCGGCGGCGGAGAGATAGTCGCGCGGCAGATAGAGCCGGCCAATATCCGCATCTTCATCCACGTCGCGCAGGATGTTGGTGAGTTGCAGGGCGCGGCCGAGATGGTGCGAGAGCGCGATGCCATCGTCATCGGGAACGCCGAAGACCCGCACCGAAAGCCGCCCGACCGCGCTCGCGACGCGATCGCAATAAAGGTCGAGTGTCGCAAGGTCCGGGGCGCGGATGTCGGACACGACGTCCATCTCCATGCCATCGATGATGGCGAGAAAATCGTCGCGCCGAAGGCCGAATTCCTTCACCGGTCCGAGGAACCCGCCCATGCGTTCGGAAGACTTGCCCGCGTAGAGCGCGGCGACGTCGTCGCGGTAGCGGTTCAGCTCGGCAAGCCTTGCGTCGCGCGGACCGTCCGAGTCCGCGACGTCGTCAACCTTGCGGCAGAACTTGTAGATCTCGAACATCGCCTCGCGCTTGGCGCGCGGCAGAATGCGCATTGCGAGATAGAACGAGGAGCCGCCGGCGTGCTGCTCGGCATCGGCAGAGACGGATGGCGTGCTCACGATCGGATATCCTGCGCGCGCCGATAGGAACCGTTGCCGGGCAGAAGCCGCCGGATCAGGGTCCCTGTCACCGACCCCGCCATCACGCTGAGAAGCGTTGCGCGGCCAAGATGCACCTTGTCCGCCAGGGGATCTGATTTTTCCAGGACGCCGAGCAGGCGGTTCGCCAGCGCGGTGATGGTGGCCACCTCGCAGGCGAGCCGCGTGTCGCGGATTTCGTCGGCGAGCGCGGGCTGCGTTGCGAAATAGCGCACGGTCTGTCGCGTCACGTCATGCAGGCAGGCCAGCAAGGCGGGGGAGGCGCGGTCTTTCGCGAGGTCTTCGGTGGTTGCGCCATGGGCGCGGAGGCGGTCCTGCGGGACGTAGACGCGGTTCAGCGCCCGGTAGTCCTTCCCGCAATCCTGCAGATGGTTGATGATCTGAAGGACGGCGCACAGCACGTCCGACGACGCCCAGGTGGAGCGGTCCTCGCCATGGACGTCGAGCACGAAGCGGCCGACCGGCATCGCCGACCAGGTGCAATAGCCGATCAGGTCGTCCCAGTCGTCGTAGCGGAGCCTGGTCACGTCCTGTCGGAAAGCTTTCAGAAGGTCGAGCGCGTGGACATTTGAAAGCTTTCGATCGGCGAGCGCCTCGCGCAGGCGGACGGACAGCGCGTCGTCCGAACTGGCGCCGGTCAGCGAGGCCTCCATCCGGTCGAGCCCGAGCAACTTCTCCGCGGCGCGCAGGGAGGTGTGATCCGCGATGTCGTCGGCGGCGCGCGCGAAGTCGTAGAAGGCCATGATGACCGGCCGGTGCCGCGCACTCACCAGCCGCGAGGCGACCGGGAAGTTTTCGTCGCGGTGTCCCTTCCCGGACCGAAAATCTGCCGATTGAACCATCACGCCTTTCTTCAGGGCTTTCTTGCCTGGTAACGCCCCTTCCAGCGGCCGCCGCGGCCCAGCATGTGCTGGAAGGCGGAACTGAAGGTAAATGCCATGTAACCGGTCGCAATGGCCGGCAGGGCGGGTGCCCAGAGGGGGGTTAGACCATAAAAGCGCAAGATTGGCCAAAAGGAGACCGCCATCAGCGCCCATGCGGCCAGGGCGAGCCCCTGGGCGGCCCCCGCGCCGAACAGCCCGATCAGGGGCGGCGCCCAGTAGGTCAGCGCCATGCCGATCAGGGTCAGAGCCAGCAGGACCGGGGAATAGCGGAGCTGGGCGTAGGCCGAGCGCGACACCATGGTGTGGATGTCGGACAGGCCGACCGACGCCCGGATGCTCCGGACGCGATGGGTCAGCCCGAGCCAGATCGGTCCCTGGCGCTTCATGACCGCCGCCAGCGAGCAATCGTCGATCAGGGCGTTGCGGATCACGGCGATCCCGCCCGCGCGCGCAAGGGCATCGGCCCGGAGCAGCATGCAGCCGCCGGCCGCCGCGGACATCCGGTTTCGCGGATCGTTCACCCAGGCGAACGGATAGAGCATCTGGAAGAAATAGATGAAGGCCGGGATGAAGGCGCGCTCGGCGAGGTTCTCGCAGCGGAGCTTGGCCATCAGCGAGGTCAGGACATATCGGCCGGACGTGGCACGGGCCGCGAGCGTGCGGAGCGCGCCG
>NZ_DATMRV010000142.1:0-6592 GCF_035565795.1 Pseudorhodoplanes sp. | reverse complement strand
ATCCCGTCGTCGACCAACTATTGTTACAGCTACTAAGCCTGACGCTCTGTCATAGGCGGCGTGCGGACGCTGTCGCCCGCGCTGATGAGACCGCCCGCCGTCACCTCCGCGTAGACGCCGCAATCCATGTGGTCGAAGCTGCGCATGAGCGCTTGCGGGATTTCCATGTCCCGGCTTCCGGTGCGCGGCTCCACGTTGGTAGCGGCGCAGCGCACGATGCGCTTCACCACTTTCAGCCGCACATCGCCGATCGCGAGCGTCGTTCCCAGCAGATCGAATTCGCGCCATGCGGGCCAGCCCTCGACATGGAGGTTGCCGCGAAAGCGTAACGGATCGACCGGCGCGCCCACCGCGTTCTCCACGGCCGCGACGGAGGCAAGGTTGATGATCGAGACCACCTTGGCGGCGACGTCCGAGAAGCTGTGGCCGTCGGCCTGCAGAACCTTCGGCGGCCCGCGCAGTTCGTCGGCGCTGTAGCGCGCGAAGAAGCCCTCGATCGCAGCCCGGCCCTCCGGGGACCGAAGGTCGCCGCGCGCTGCCTCCGCGCCGTTCTGCCGGATCGTCAGGATGTGGCTTGCTTCCTCGAAATGGGTGTCGAGGGCGGCCAGCCGCTCGTTGCGCATCAGCATCAGGAAGCGCTGCTTCGGGAAATATTCGGGTGCCGCCGGGTCGAAGCCCGAGGGACCGTTCTCGATGGCATAGAGGCGGTCCGCCGGCAGCGTCTGGCCGGGTGAGAGGGTGACCGCGGCCAGAGCCTCGGGCGAAAGCCCCTTGACCGGGTAGCGATAGATCGACCGGATTTTCGCGTTCATAGGCAGGGGCTTAACGGTGTCTGGAAATTACCCCGCCGTCTTGCGGGAGCGGTAAGGTCCCGGCAAGCTTTTTCGATTGCCCTGCCTTACGGAAACGGGACCGCATTCCTACATCGAGGCTGCGGATGCCCATCCGGGGTCCGCCGGTTGAGTCCCGCAGGTGTGAGCCGTTTGAGGCGGATCATAGCCGCGGGACGACCCAGATGCTCCGCCGGCGCCTCTTCGAGGGCCGCGGATCAGGCCGAGGGAGCGATATATGGATTTTGAAAAATACACCGAACGTGTGCGCGGCTTCATTCAGTCCGCGCATTCTCTGGCCCTCCGTGAGGGCAACCCCCAATTCACCCCCGAACATCTTCTGAAAGTGCTGCTGGACGATCCGGAAGGATTGTGTGCTGGCCTGATCGACCGATCGGGTGGCAATTCCAGGCAGGCCCTGAAGGATGTCGAGGCGGCCCTGAAAAAGCTGCCGAAGGTGTCGGGCGGCGGCGCGAGCCAGCCGCAGATGACGCCGGCGCTGGCGCGCGTTTTCGATCAGGCCGAGAAGGTCGCCCAGAAGGCGGGCGACAGCTACGTCACCGTCGAGCGGCTGCTGCTGGCGCTTGCGCTCGATCGCGACAGCGACGCCAGCAAGATCTTGCAGAATGCTGGCGTCACGGCCCAGAACCTGAACGCGGCGATCGAGGCGATCCGCAAGGGCCGCACCGCGGATACGGCGACTGCCGAAAACGCCTATGACGCGCTGAAGAAATACGCGCGCGATCTCACCCAGGCTGCCCGGGACGGCAAGCTCGATCCGGTGATTGGCCGCGACGAGGAGATCCGCCGCACCATCCAGGTGCTGTCACGACGGACCAAGAACAATCCGGTGCTGATCGGCGAGCCGGGTGTCGGCAAGACGGCGATCGTGGAAGGTCTCGCGCTGCGCATCGTCAACGGCGACGTGCCGGAATCGCTCGAAGACAAGAAGCTGCTTGCGCTCGACATGGGCGCGTTGATCGCCGGCGCGAAATATCGCGGCGAGTTCGAAGAGCGCCTGAAGTCGGTCCTGACCGAAGTCGGCGGCTCGGACGGGCAGATCATTCTGTTCATCGACGAGATGCATACCCTGGTCGGCGCCGGCAAGACCGACGGCGCGATGGATGCGTCGAACCTGCTCAAGCCGGCACTCGCGCGTGGCGAACTGCACTGCGTCGGCGCGACTACGCTCGACGAGTACCGCAAGCATGTCGAGAAGGACGCGGCGCTCGCGCGGCGCTTCCAGCCGGTCTTCGTTGAAGAGCCGACGGTCGAGGACACGATCTCGATCCTGCGCGGTCTCAAGGACAAGTACGAGGCGCACCACAAGGTGCGGATTGCGGACGCGGCCCTGGTCGCTGCCGCGACGCTTTCCAACCGCTACATCACCGACCGCTTCCTGCCCGACAAGGCGATTGACCTCGTCGACGAGGCGGCAGCTCGCTTGCGCATGCAGATCGATTCCAAGCCGGAAGAGCTCGACAATCTCGACCGCGAGATCGTGCGGCGGAAGATCGAGCAGGAGGCCCTTCGCAAGGAGAGCGACGCCGGATCCAAGGACCGCCTGAAGCGGTTGACCAAGGAACTGGCCGAGCTCGAAGAGAAGGCCGATGCGCTCACCGCCAAATGGAGATCGGAAAAGGACAAACTCTCGAAGACGGCCGACCTGCAGAAGGAGCTCGACAAGCTGAAGAACGACCTCGCCGATGCCACCCGGCGCGGCGATTATCAGCGCGCCGGCGAACTGCAATACGACCGCATTCCGAAGCTCGAAAGGCAGCTCAAGGATGTCGAGGCGCAAAGCGCCGCCGGTGCGGTGCTGGCTGAGGAGGCTGTCACCGCCAGCCATGTCGCGCAGGTGGTGTCGCGCTGGACCGGCATTCCGGTCGACCGCATGATGGAAGGCGAACGCGAGAAGCTGCTCAAGATGGAAGAGCAGATCACCAAGCGCGTCATCGGCCAGAAGGAAGCGGTGACGGCAGTCTCGACCGCGGTGCGCAGAGCGCGTGCCGGCCTGCAGGACCCGAACCGGCCGATAGGCTCGTTCATGTTCCTTGGCCCCACCGGCGTCGGCAAGACCGAGCTGACCAAGGCGCTGGCCGAGTTCCTGTTCGATGACGAGCATGCGCTCGTGCGCATCGACATGTCGGAATACATGGAAAAGCACTCCGTGGCCCGGCTGATCGGCGCGCCTCCCGGCTATGTCGGTTACGAGGAGGGCGGGGCGCTCACCGAGGCGGTGCGGCGCAGGCCCTATCAGGTGATCCTGTTCGACGAAATCGAAAAGGCGCATCCGGACGTGTTCAACGTGCTGCTTCAGGTGCTCGACGACGGGCGGCTGACTGATGGTCAGGGCCGGACGGTCGATTTCCGCAACACGCTGATCGTGATGACGTCGAATCTCGGCGCCGAATATCTCGTCAACCAGAAGGAGGGCGAAGATACGGAAGCGGTCCGCGATCAGGTGATGGCGGTGGTGCGCTCGAACTTCCGTCCGGAATTCCTCAACCGCGTGGACGAGATCCTGCTGTTCCACCGGCTGCGGCGTGAGGACATGGGACGCATCGTCGACATCCAGCTGCAGCGGCTGCTCAAGCTGCTGGACGATCGCAAGATCACCATCAAGCTCGAACCCGAGGCGCGCGAGTGGCTCGCCGACAAGGGTTACGATCCGGCCTATGGCGCGCGCCCGCTCAAGCGCGTGATCCAGAAGAACCTGCAGGATCCGCTCGCCGAGCTGATCCTGTCCGGCAAGGTCAAGGATGGCGAGACGGTGAAGGTCTCCGCCGGCAAGTCGGGGCTGACTTTCAACGGCCAAGCCGTGAAGGAAGCGGCGTAACAGACAGGCTTTTCCGGCCGCGCGCTCAAGAGTGCGCGGCCGGATCGGACCAATCTATTCGAAAGCTGCTGGAGTGCTGCGCGCCGGCCAATGCGGGCACCGGAGATGACAGCGCCGATCAGCGCGTCGCGGAGCTTGTCTGCGCAACGCGGCCGCCGGCTCCACCACGCGCCATCATGTTGTCGAGGCGGTCACGCTCGGCTTCGAACGCCGTAAGCAACTGGTTTTCCAGCACGCGGCCGCGCGGCAGACGAATACGCATCGGGTCGACGAAGCGGCCGTTGACCATGATTTCGTAGTGCAGATGCGCGCCGGTCGAGAGGCCGGTCGAGCCGACAAAGCCGATCACCTGGCCCTGCCGCACCTTCGCGCCGGGCTCGATGCCGCGGGCATAGGCGGTCATGTGACCGTAGGCGGTCTCGTAGCCGTTGGTGTGCCTGATGCGCACGTATTTGCCGTAGCCGCCTTCCCAGCCGACCTTTTCGACTTCGCCGTTGCCTGCCGAATAGATCGGTGTGCCGTGCGGGGCGGCCCAGTCTACGCCGGTATGCATCTTGGCGTAGCCCAGGATCGGATGGCGGCGGACGCCGAAACCGGAGCGCAGAATGGCGTCGGAGATCGGCTTGCGGACCAGGAACTTCTTCGCGCTCTTTCCGGTCTCGTCGTAATAGTCGACGATGTTGTCGTCCGGAGTCTGGAAGCGGTAGAACTTTTTCTGTTCGCCGCCGATCGTCAGCGCGGCGAACAGGACATCGTTGCGGGTTTCGGCGCCGCCCGGCGTCTCATCCTCGCCGGCATAGAGAACGTCGAACGAATCGCCGGGCTGAACCTTGCGCTGGAAATCCACGTCGTACGAATAAACGCGGATCATGTCCTCGATGACCGCGCGCGGGATCTGGTTGCGCAAAGCGGTCTCGTAGATGCTCTGGTAGAGGCGCACGCCGCGGCCGTCATCCTCTTCCTCATCATCCTCGCGGGCGTCCGCGACGGATGCGGTGTTCATCGCGGCGACGTCGACCGACACGTAGCGGCCGAGATCGGAGAGGGCGATCACCGCCTCGATCACGCTGTCGTTCGCGATGATCACGCGAGCCGGCTGCAGCCGCCCGCTGCCCGCCACCGGGTTGAGCAGGACGCGGATACGCTGGCCTTCCTTCAAGCCGTTGTCGCGGCCGCGGAAGCCGAGGGCCGAAGCGATGGCGCGGATTTCCTGCGGCAGCGCACCGAGCTCCTGCAGGATGCTCGAGATGTTGTCGCCCTTCTTCACCACAATGGTGCGTTCGTTGACGACATTCACCGGGGTCGTGTTTTTCGGAAGAAGGGTGATGTTTTCCGGAACGATGCGAGCCTCGAAGCCGGCATAAGGATCGGGTGTGCCTTCCGCTGCGTAACCAAGCACACGCGCGGCGGTCGGGAGCCCGGCGACCTGGAAGCGCGGGTTGGTATCGCGTGCGCCCCAGTTCGCGGCTTCACGCACCGTCGCAAGGATCTCGTCCATGGACACGCTGCCGGCAATCTTGGCGCGCGGGAGAATCGCCGCGAGATCGCGCTGCACGAACGAGACCTCGGCGTCCGGCTCGGCCGCGTTCGCGGTATCGCTCGTCGGCATCGGCGCATCTGAATCGGCGAGCATTTTCTGCGGATTGAAGGGCGGGATGCCGGCCGACAATTCGGTGACGGCCATCGCGAGGTTCGAGGAGACGCGCACGAATGGCCGCACGCGGACGACTTCGCGGTTACCCGAACGGCTCGTCATCGACACGCGGATGACCTGCCGTGCCGAGTTGGTTTCGCCCGCAGGCGGCAGGCGATCGGCCTTGCGCGGGCCCGAAGAGCGTTCGGCAATGGCGCCGCGCAGGCCGCCTTCAACGCGTTCGGGGGAGGCGGCGAAGTGAGCTTCGCCATCGAGCGATGTGAAAACGGCGCCGCCCATCAAGGCTGCGCCGCACAGGCCAGTCAGAATAGTCCCGGAAAACCACTGGGCCGAAACGCGACGACGGTCGATCGTCATCCCGGTTCCGCCGTCGACGGACAGCGGCGGCTCATTGCCAAGATCGATGCGATCGATCTCAGCCCTTGGCCGGTGTGCCGCGCGGCTTTGGTCCAATTCGCCGTCCCCCAGAAAGCCGGGCGTCCGCCGGCCGGTACGAATGGTCAACAGGTCTTCGCGCCCCCAACACAGCGAGCAGACCGGAAGAAAAAGGCGCGGCACGATGCCGTGGAGAGGTAGACGCGTCAATGCGCGCCGGTCTCCGCTTTTTCTGATCCGGAATGGGCCTGCCCAAGCCCGCGAATATGTTCCCCAACAAGCAGCAGGACGTCCGAACAATATGGCCTCAGTACGGCGCAGAGCCGTTTTCCTTGAAGAATCAAGGCTCGGACCCCATTTGTGGAGAAGCGGGAACGATTTGCAGCGCAGCGCGATTTTTTTCGTCGTAATCGTGTTGACACGAAATCGAGCCCCGAATATATACCCCCCCACTGGCGCGGCGCACTGCCTCTCGGCGGTCCCGCTCCTTCGAAGCACCTCACTTGAAACAGTGAACCCAGCTTCCGATCAGTTGTCGGAGGCAAGGGCTGCTTCGGCGAATGAGTTTCTCCCCGGAAATCGGGGATGGGGTCTTCGGATCCCGGGCTGTTTGAAAAGTGAATCGGAAGAAAGAGAAACGTGGACGGCGGAGTCCTTGCGGGCCGCATCCAAGGACATGCTTCGGCATGTACGAGGCCGCGGCCAACGAGAATACTTCGGCGGTCTACGTTTCAAGGTACATCGCAACTGGTCGAGCAATCGGTCAGGTGGATGGACCTCGTCAAAGATGGCGTCGCGAAAGCGACACCAGCGAAACGTGTGATCAGCCGAGATCAAATCTCATGAAACTTGAGAGTTTGATCCTGGCTCAGAGCGAACGCTGGCGGCAGGCCT
>NZ_DATMRV010000141.1:0-12399 GCF_035565795.1 Pseudorhodoplanes sp. | reverse complement strand
GTGTCGGTCGTGACGACCATGGAGACCGGTTTCAAGCTGACGCCGGAGCAGCTCGATAAGGCGATCACGCCCAAGACCAAGTGGCTGATCTTCAACTCGCCGTCGAACCCGACCGGCGCGGCCTATACCCGCGACGAGGTGAAGGCGCTGACCGACGTGCTGATGAAGCATCCGCATGTCTGGGTGCTGACCGACGACATGTACGAGCACCTCGTCTACGACGACTTCAAGTTCACCACGCCGGCGCAGGTCGAGCCCCGTCTGTATGAGCGCACGCTCACGCTGAACGGCGTGTCGAAAGCCTATTGCATGACCGGCTGGCGTATCGGTTACGCCGGTGCACCGGAGCATCTCATCAAGGCGATGGCGATGCTGCAGTCGCAATCGACCTCGAACCCGTCGGCGGTGGCGCAGTGGGCCGCGGTCGAGGCGCTGAACGGTCCGCAGGACTTCATCGCCAAGCACAATGCGGTGTTCAAAGAGCGCCGCGACCTGATCGTGTCGATGCTCAATCAGGCGAACGGCATCCAATGCCCGAAGCCGGAGGGCGCGTTCTATGTCTATCCGTCCTGCGCCGGCACCATGGGCAAGACCGCTCCGTCCGGCAAAAAGCTCGCGACCGACGAGGATTTCGTCACCGAGCTGCTGGAAACCGAGGGCGTCGCCGTGGTCCATGGTTCGGCATTCGGTGCGGGCCCGGCCTTCCGCATCTCCTACGCGACCAAGACCGAGGACCTGGAAGAGGCGGGCAAGCGCATCCAGCGCTTCTGCGGCAACCTGAAATAAGCGCCTGCCGCGTTTCGGTTTCGGACCCCCACGCCGGTCCGGACCGTCGCAAATGTGACCGTGCGTTCGCGGGCTGCCGCCGTGGCAGCCCTGCCGTGCGGGCGAGGCCACTGCATTTAGCTAAAATTCGCGGGCGAAGACTTATCGTCTTTGAAACGGCTTGTGGCTAATTTCGGCCCGACTTCCGGCGCGTAGTTGCCGTGGACGTTGCACGATTCAAAACTCGAGGGGGAACCCAATGATCCGATCATCACTCGCCGCCGCTCTTATGCTGGTTGCGGCGCAAGCCACGCCTGCGTCGGCACAGCAGGTTCAGGCCGGAGTCCTGGAATGCCGTGGCGGAGGCTCGGTCGGCTTCATCATCGGGTCGGTGACCGAACTGAGCTGCGTCTTTAGGCCGGACTTCGGGCCGCGGCAGCCGTATCGCGCCATCCTCAGCCGTGCCGGCGTCGACCTCGGCGCGACTGCGGTGTCGAGCCTTGTGTGGGGCGTATTCGCGCCGACCCAGCAGATCGGACTTGGCGATCTCTCGGGCAATTACGCCGGCGTGACCGCAGGCGCTTCCGTCGGCGTCGGACTTGGTGCCAATGTCATGTATGGCGGATCCAACAATTCGTTCGCGCTGCAGCCGCTGAGCGTGGAAGGTCAGGTCGGGCTGAACGTGTTCGGCGGCATTGCCGGCCTCGAACTGCGCTTCGCTCCGTAAGTCTGCTGCGCCGCTCCCGCGAGGGGGCTTTCAACGCGACGTCGCGAGTGAGGGGTTGTCGGAGAGCCGCCCCCTCGTTCATCGCATTGTCCGCGCCTGAGTTCGACGGACGCGTTGCTTACGGTATCTGAAAGACCGGCATCTGGTTGCTGATGCCGCGCAGCGATGCGAGTTGTTCGGTCGGCACGAGCTTGTTCTGCTCGATGATCTGAACGACCTGCGGATGCTGCATCACGGGCCTGGTGACGAAGATCGCTCGCTCGTCGGCCAGGCCCTGCACCCGCGCCGCAATGTTGACGGTCTGCCCGAAGTAATCGAGCTGGTCGTTGAGCGTGACGGCGAGGCAAGGCCCCTCATGAATGCCGATCTTGATCAGGAGATCCTGCCTGATATCTCGCACCGAGTCGCGCATGCGCAGCGCAGCGGCGAGCGCCCGGTCGGGCGTCGGGAATGTCGCCATCACCGCATCCCCGATGGTTTTCACGACGGCGCCCGCTTCTGAAGCAACGATCTCGTTCAGCACGCGGAAATGCGCGCGCACGAGATCATAGGCCGCAAGATCTCCGACGCGGTCGTAAAGCGCGGTCGATCCCTTGAGATCGGTGAACAGGAAAGTCAGGCTGGTTATTTTCAGGCCCTGATCGACGTCCAGCGTATTGGTGCGATAGATGTCGCGAAAGGTCTGATTGGTGAAAAGTCGCTTCGCCGTCAGGAACGGGCGGCGCTTGCCGAGCAGTTCGTGCAGCTTGTCGCCCGCGATCCACACCGAGGGCAGCGTACGACAATCGCTGCGGTTTTCGAATGAAAGCCGCAACGGGCCGGGACGCATTTCGGTGGTGCCGGTCGGCGCCTGCGTCTTGCTGAAGACCATCGCGAGATTCTGCCGTTCGCGCACCGGTTCGCCTTTCACGTCGATGAAGTGCGCCGCATGCGTCACCGGCTCGAACACGATGATGAACTCCGCAGGCAATTGTAGCGACATCAGCGCCTTTTCGGCGGGCGCAAGCTCGATGGCGTCGAGCACGATCTCCTCGATGACTTTCTCCAGCAAGGGCGGCTCCGGGAGGTCGACCCCGGAACACCAGAAGATCTGCCGGAAATACTCGACAAGCGGCAGAGAGTGCGGATCGTGCGCTGCGATGCGGCGCACGCTTGGACTCACGGTGAAAGTGACCTCGACCATTTCGTCGAGCGTGGGCTCATAGCCACAGGCGCAAAGCGCGCAGTCGTAGCTGCCCTTGCGTACCGACTTCAGCGTCTGTGTTGCGTCGAGTACGCCGCCGCAGCCCGGACACAGCACGTTCCAGCTCAGTTCGAATATGCCGAGCCGCGCGGCATGCAGAAAGCCGCTGATCGTCTGTTCCTCATCGAGGCCGTTCTTGCGCGCGATGTCCAGCACATTGACGCGGCACAGTGACCGGTCCTCGCCGTCGCGGACCAGCGTTTCGATCGTGCCGGCGATGTCCGGGGCAGCGGATTTCCGCAATGCGCTGAACAACGTCTGACTGGTTTCGGGATCGTCCATGCCCGGAAAGCTACGCCCAAATTGCGGCGCTGTCTGGAGACGTGGGAATAAATCCGGGATTCACCCGCCCGCAAGACGAGTGGGGGCTGTCTCACCGGAACACGATCCGCCCGTCGACGACCGTGCGTATGGACTTGATCTTCTCCAGGTATTTGATCAGTTCGTTGATCATCAGCGGGCCGTCATGCGGCGCAATGATCTCGGTGACGTTGTTGAAGGCTTCATAGCCGTCACCGCCGCGGGCCATGAAGTCATTGGTCGCGAGCCTGTAGATTTTCGCGTCCTCTAGCGGCTTGCCGTCGGCCAGCACCGACACCAGGCGCTGTCCAACCGGGCGTGACGCGTCGACCACGATGTTGAGACCGGACACCTGCGGGAAGCGGCCGGCTGCCCTTGGCAAAGCGCTGAAGCCGTTTTCGAGGCCGGCGCGGATAGCGCGGCCCGAAATCTCCAGCAGCGCGATCGTATTGCGGAACGGCAATTCAGCCATCATGTCGCGGCGGGTGATCGTCGTGCCGGGCGGATAGATCCGGCCGCCGCGGATGCCGCCGCCATTGGTGATGGCGATGTCTGCATTGGTTTCCGCGCGCATCGAATCAGCAATCAGGTCGCCGATCGCAGCTTCCTGTGTCCGGACCGTCGGGTTGCGGCTGTCGAGTTCGGCGGCGGTGGTCGCTATCGGTACGTCGAGATGCTTCGAAAGCTTGCTTTCATATTGCTGGACGACCGCGTCGATCTCCGCGTCAGGGACGACGTTGCGGGTGTCGATCGGGCGGAATTCCGGATACCAGCTCACCTCGCGGCGCCCTTCATTCATTCGAACGGTGAAGGTGATGTCGACGCAGGTCACGAAATGCGCGTCGTAGCTCGATTCCGCCGCGGCCGTGCGTTCGTCGTAATTGATCCAGAGATCATGATCGTGCCCGCTGAGGATGATGTCGGCGGCCCGAGTGCGGATCATCGCTTCGTCCTTGGCGCGATCGGTATGGACGACCGCGACCACCACATCCGCGCCCTCCTTGCGCAGCAGTGCAGCCTGCTTTTCGATGGTGTCGACCGAGCGCGGAAATTTCAGGTCGCCCGGGCTCGACAGGCTTGCGGCATCCTCGTCGGTCGCGGCCGTGATGCCGATACGGATGCCGCTCATCTCGATGATGTTGCGCTCCCGGAAGCCGGGAATGAGCTTTCCGTCGGGATTGAGAATGTTCGCGACATAGAGCGGGAATTTTGCCTCGCTCATGCGCTTGAAGAACAATTCCTTGCCGAAATCGAATTCGTGGTTGCCGGGGACGAAAATGTCCGGCGCGAGCATGTTGGTCAGCGTTATGACATGCTCGCCCTGATCGAGGCTCGACATCAGCGAGGGAGACAGGGCGTCGCCGGCATGCACGAACAGGACATTGCCGCCTTTGGCCCGCTCCGCTTTCACGACCGATGCGAGGCGCGCATATCCGCCGCGCAGCTGACCGTCCGGCGCCGGCTGGTCGCTCATGAGGTAGATGTCGCTGACGAGCACGAATGTCACCCGCGCCCGCGTCCCCAGGGCGGAAGACAGGCGCGGCAGGCCGGCGACCAGCGCCAGGGCGGACGATCCGAGCA
This sequence comes from Pseudorhodoplanes sp., assembly GCF_035565795.1. Taxonomy (GTDB): domain Bacteria; phylum Pseudomonadota; class Alphaproteobacteria; order Rhizobiales; family Xanthobacteraceae; genus Pseudorhodoplanes. The sequence continues at coordinate 7,783 of NZ_DATMRV010000141.1, read as the reverse complement.
GCAGCAGGCGGCGGGTGATGGACATTTTCATGATTGATTTCCGGGAGCCAGATGGGCTTAGCATGGCCGCATGAACGACGCATCGTCAGACGCCGTCGCAGGCGCGCACCGGCCCGCGGGCCATCCGCCGGTCAAATCCGGCAAAATTGGTGTCCTGATCGCAAATCTCGGTACTCCGGATGCGACTGACTATTCATCGATGCGGCGCTATCTGAAGGAGTTTCTCTCCGACAAGCGGGTCATCGAGGAGAATTCGCTGGTCTGGAAACTCGTATTCAACCTGATCATCCTGACGCGGCGGCCGGCCAGCAAGGGCCGCGATTACGACTCGATCTGGAACCGCGAGTTGAACGAGTCACCGCTCAAGACCATCACGCGGTCTCAGACGCAGAAGCTTGCTGCCGCGCTCGCACCGGTCGATCAGCGGATCGAGGTCGAATGGGGCATGCGCTACGGCAATCCATCGGTCGGATCGGCGATCGATGCGCTGGCGGCGAAAGGCTGCGACCGCATCCTGTTCGTACCGCTTTATCCGCAATATGCGGCGGCGACGACCGCGACCGCCTGCGACGCGGTGTTCAAGCATCTGATGACGATGCGCTGGCAGCCGACGCTGCGCGTGGCGCCGCCCTATCATGACGAGCCGGCCTATATCGAGGCGCTCGCTTCCTCCATGGGAGAGGAACTGGCAAAGCTGCCATTCAAGCCGGACGTGATCCTCGCGTCCTTCCACGGCATTCCGCAGGACTATTTCGACAAGGGCGATCCCTATTACTGCCATTGCGCGAAGACGACGCGGCTGCTGCGCGACGCGATGGGCTATAGCGAGGAGCAATTGCGCATGACCTTCCAGTCGCGCTTCGGCACGGCGGAATGGATCAAGCCCTACACCGACAAGACCGTCGAGGCGCTCGCGCGCAGCGGTGTGAAGAACCTCGCCATCGTGACACCCGGCTTCTCCGCCGATTGCCTGGAGACGCTGGAGGAGATCGCGGTCGAGAATGGCGACATCTTCAAGGAGCATGGCGGGGTGAACTTCGCGGCCATTCCCTGCCTGAACGACAGCCCGCAGGGCATGCAGGTGATCCGCGACGTCGTGCTGCGCGAGCTGAAGGGCTGGGTCTCCTAACCCCCCGTTAACCATATCGCTTTTAACTCCGTTAACCATTTTCGCCGGCCGCGAGGCTGGCCGCCTTCATGTGCGCGTCCCCGACGGGGGCCGCCATCAGGGCGCGGCAGGAGTTGATGCGTGGCGCGCAGCCTGGTCCCGATTGTGCTGGTCGGCCTTGCCGGTCTTTGCGCGACCGTGCCGGCTGTCGCGCAGCAGGCCGAGCCACGCGATCCGTCGACCCCGACCCTGTTCGATCCGCATTTCGACAGCGGGCGTTCGCAGCAATTCCGCCGGCCTGGTCAGCCCGCGCGGGCGGGTGAGGTCACAAGGCCGCAGAGCGGCGCGGGAACGACCGGCTTCGACGCGACCAATGCGCGGGTGAAACAAAAAGCGAAGGAGGCCGCCCGGAAACGCGCGCTCGCGGAAGCGGAGAACCTCCCGCCGATCGCAGCGACGGCTCCCGATCGCACCGTGGCGCCGGTGTTTCAGCGGCAGGAAAGCCGGGCGGCGCAACGCCGCCGCGCGACCAATTCCGCACCCATCACACTCGATGCGACCGGCACGGTTGCCGCGCGTCCCATTCGCAAGCGCATCGACGAACAGGATCCGTTCGGTCCGGTCGGCTTCCATGCCGGATCGCTTCTCTACAAGCCTGCGGTGGAAGTGTCGGGCGGCTACAACAGCAACCCGGGCCAGCGCACGCTCCCCAAGGGCTCGATCTATGAAAAGGTCGCGCCCGAACTCAGCGTCAAGTCGGACTGGTCGCGGCACGAAGTGTCGGCGGATCTGAGGGGCAGCTATACCTGGTACAACAGCAACGGCCTCGACAATCTCAACCAGCCCAACCTCGACCTGAAGGGTAAGGCGCGGATCGACATCACCAGCCAGACCAAGGCCGACCTCGAAGGGCGCTTCGGCCTGCAAGCCGACAATCCCGGCGATCCGAATCTGCCGAATAACATTGCGACGCCGCCGCTTTACATCACGCCGGGCGCGACCGCGGGGATCTCGCACACGTTCAACCGTCTCGAACTGTCGCTGAAAGGCAGCATCGATCGCACGGCCTATGGCGACGCCGAGACCTACAGCGGCGCAGTCGTCGATTTTGGCGACCGCAACTACAATCAGTATGGCGCGCGGGTGCGTGCGTCGTACGAAACGCTGCCCGGCATCAAGCCGTTCGTTGAATACGGCATGGATCAGCGGCGCCATGATCGCGAGAACGATGCCGCAGGGATTGCGCGCAATTCCGATGGCTCGACCATCAAGGTTGGGTCGCAATTCGAACTGTCACGGTATCTCGTCGGCGAGGCGTCGATCGGCTTCCTGGAACGGCGATATGCGGACGCGGCGTTTCCGACAATTCGCGCGCCGCTGCTCGACGCGACGCTCACATATTACGCCTCACCGCTGACCACGCTGAAGGTCTATGCCAACACGACCGTGGACGAGTCGATCCTTCCGGGTGTCGCCGGATCGCTGAGGCGGGATTTCGGTGTGCAGTTCGACCATGCCTTCCGCCGCTGGCTGGTCGGCACGCTGACGCTCGGTTACGGCACCGACAATTACGAAGGCTCGAACCGCACCGACAACCGCTACCTCATCGCGAGCAGCCTGATCTACAAGCTGACGCGCGAACTGCATTTCAAGGCTGAAGCGCGACGCGAATGGTTGAAGTCGACCATCGAAGGATGGGACTACACCACGAATATATTCACGGTGGGATTGAGACTGCAGCGCTAAAGTATCCCGGGCGCAGCGCGTCGCTTCGGGCTGCACCGCGTCCGGGGCACGGGACTTATCCCAATAGCTGCTGCAGTTCCGCGCGCAGTTCACCCGCAATATCCTTGCGGTTAAGTGCATACGCGACGTTGGCGGTGAGAAAGCCGAGCTTCGAGCCGCAATCGTAGGAGCGGCCTTCGAACTTCACGGCATAGAACGGCTGGCTCTTTGACAGCGTGATCATCGCGTCGGTCAGCTGGATCTCACCGCCGGCGCCGGTTTGCTGGTTCTCGAGAATGTCGAAGATCTCAGGCTGCAGGATGTAGCGACCGGTGATCGACAGATTGGACGGCGCATCCTCGCGCTTCGGCTTCTCGACCATTCTGGTGATCGGCATGGAAGGCCCCGCTTCCTTGCCGACACCGACGATGCCGTACATGTGCACGCGGTCCATCGGCACTTCCTCGACCGCGATGATGTTGGCCTTGTCCTTCTGCTTGCTGTAGGCCTCGACCATCTGCTTCAGGCAGCCGGGTTCATTGAGCACAAGCACGTCGGGCAGCACCACGGCGAACGGCTCGTTACCGACGATGTCGCGCGCGCACCAGACCGCATGTCCGAGCCCGAGCGGCTGTTGCTGGCGCGTAAAGCTGGTCATTCCGGCGGCGGGCGTATCCGCTGCGAGGAGCTCCAGCTCGGTGGTCTTGTTGCGCTCTTTCAGCGTGGCTTCGAGCTCGTATTGCTTGTCGAAATGGTCTTCGATGACGCCCTTGTTGCGGCCGGTGACGAAGATCATGTGCTCGATCCCGGCTTCTCGCGCTTCGTCGACCACATGCTGGATCAGCGGGCGGTCCACCACCGTCAGCATCTCTTTCGGCATGGCCTTGGTCGCAGGAAGGAAACGGGTGCCGAGCCCGGCCACCGGGAAAATCGCTTTACGGATAGGCTTCATGTGGGGAACCGCGAGAGGTGTGTGAACAGGAGGGTCTGGTAGCACGCGGAGGTTACGGAAAAGCCTTCAGCCATCCCAATACGTCCACGGTTTTGTGAATGTTGTTAATGGTCTGGCAACCGTATGCATCGCCCATAGGGCATTATCGTGGCCCGGTTGCGTGAGGCTGAAATGGCCCGTCGTTCTCAAACACTGCCGACTCTTTCGTTCTCGGCAGTCCTCGGTCTGTCGCTGATTGGTTGCGCCGGCGGCAACGATCGGCTCGATGTTGTGGCCACGTCTTCGGTCCCGCAACGGGTGACGGCGCAGCCGGTCGCCCAACCCGCGGTCCCGGCGCGCGCGCGACGCGCTTTTGCGCAGGCGACCGGTCCGGAGTGGAGCGGCGAATCGGGCTCGTCGGGTCATCCGCTCATGACAGCCGACGCCATCCGGGCCGCCGCCGCTGACTTTCAGGGATGCCTGCAGCGCCTTTATCCGGCCGCAGCCAAGCGCGGGATTTCGAAACAGGCCTTCGACAGCTTCACGCGCGATCTGACGCCTGATCTGAAGATCATGGATCTGGTCGACGCGCAGCCGGAATTCACGCTCGCCTTCTGGGACTATCTGGACCGCCTGGTCGGCGATGAGCGCATCCAGCGCGGTCGCGAATTGCTGCACCAATATCGCGCGACGTTCGACGCGATGGAGCGGCAATACGGCGTTGACCGGCACGTCATCGCCGCGATCTGGGGCATCGAGTCGAAATACTCGACCATGATGGGTGAGCGTTCCGTGTTGCGTTCGACCGCAACGCTGGCCTGCGTCGGACGCCGCCAGGACTATTTCCGCAACGAGTTTCTCGCGGCGATGGAGATCCTGTATCGCGGCGACGTGCAGCCTGACCGGATGAAAGGCTCGTGGGCCGGTGCATTCGGGCCGACGCAGTTCATGCCGACGGTCTACAAGAACTACGCGGTCGATGCCGACGGAGATGGTCATCGCGATATGACCGCTTCGATCCCGGATCTGTTGTTTTCGACCGCGAACTATTTCCGCAAGCACGGCTGGGAGACCGGACAGACCTGGGGCTACGAAGTCGTGGTGCCGCAGAACTTCAACTTCATGCTGGCCGACCGCAGCAAGGTCATGACTATCCGGGAATGGGAGCAACTCGGGATCCGGCGGGCCGGCGGCAAGGCGTTCCCGCGCTCATCCGACCGCGCTTTCCTGATGGTGCCGGCGGGCAGTCAGGGCCCGGGCTTCCTGATGCTGGGTAATTTCCGCGTGATCATGCGCTACAACCCGGCCGAGGCGTATGCGCTTGCGATCGGGCACCTGTCGGACCGGCTGCGCGGCGGCGATGCACTGGTGCAATCCTGGCCGCGCCACGAGCGGGTTCTGACCCGCGAAGAGCGCGCTGAAATGCAGCAATTGCTGATCCGGCGCGGCTTCGATATCGGCGAGGCAGATGGCCGGTTTGGAGCCAAGACTCGCGCCGCCATCCGCGATTTCCAGGCACGGGCCGGACTCGTGCCCGATGGTTTCCCGACGGCGACCGTCCTGGCGCGGCTGCGCGGGAATTAGGGCCTCGAGATCCGACCTTCGCCTCGCCATGTTCTTTTGCTATGCAGGTGCCATCCGGCGGGGTGAAAGCCCCGCAAAGGTCGCACGGGTCTGCAACAATCGGCCCTTATCGAACGGATCGGCATGGCGCGGCAGAACGGTGCGCGGAAGCGCTTGATGGTACGGGCGGTTTGCCTGGGCGGGCTCGCGCTTGCCGCGGTTGCGGCGTGCTGGCCGGCACAGGCGCAGTTCTTTCCGTTCGACGACCGCTTCTTCGGCTTTCCGAGGCAGCAGAAGCCGCGTCCAGCCGTGCCGCAGGAACAGACAACCGCGCCCGCACCCAGGAAGCCGGAAGTACCTCCGACCATCCGCATTCTTGTTCTCGGCGATTCGCTGGCGGACTGGCTCGCCTACGGTCTTGAGGAGCAACTCGCGGAGACCCCGGAGATCGGCATCCTGCGCAAGCATCGCCCGCTGTCCGGGCTGATCCGCTACGAGCAGAAGTCCGACGCCGAATGGCCGAAGGTCGCGCGCGAATTGATCGCCGCGGAGAAGCCGCAGGCCGTAATCGTGCTGCTCGGGCTTCAGGACCGGCAGGACATCCGCGAGCGGGTGGTGGCAAAGCCTCAGCCGCAATCGCAATCAGCGCAGAAGCCGGGGCAGCCGGCACCCGCTGCGCAGCAGGCACAGCAGCCCGCAGCGGCCCCTGCGCCGCAGACCCAGAAGCCGGCGGGTGACGATGACGAGGCCCCGGCCATCGCGTCGCCCGAACCGCAACGCCCCGCGCGGCCTGCAGGACCCGTCGAGTTCCGCAGCGAACGATGGGAAGAACTTTACGGCGCCAAAGTCGATGAGATGATCGCGGCGGTGCGCAGCGCCAATGTTCCGGTGCTGTGGGTCGGCATACCCGCGGTGCGCGGCGCCAAATCCACGTCCGACGTGCAATATCTGAACGAGATTTACCGCGCCCGCGTGGAAAAGGCGGGCTTCATCTTCGTCAATGTGTGGGACGGCTTCGTCGACGAGCGCGGCAATTTCATGCAGCGTGGTCCGGACGAGACCGGGCAGATCCGGCAGTTGCGCACCTATGATGGCGTGAATTTCACGCGCTTCGGAGCACGCAAGCTCGCGCATTATGTCGAGCGCGATCTGAAGCGCGTGTTGCGCGAGCCGATTCCTGCGGCGATCAGCAACGCGCCCCTGGAGCCACATGATATCCAGCCGGCGAAGCCAAGCGGACCGGCGGCGCGGCCGCTTGCCGGGCCCGTCATCCTGCTCGGCACACCGCTGCAGGAACCGACCGATCTGGCGGGTGGAACGCCCGTGACCCCGGCGAAGGCTGCGCCTCAGCTTGATGCTGCGGCGAGCCGCATGCTGGTGAAGGGCGAACCGCAGCGGAGCGAGCCCGGCCGGGCGGACGACGCGTCATGGCCGCCGCGGATGCCCAATCTCGTTGCGAGCGAACCGATACCGCCGACCACGGCACCGCTCGCGATTGTCCGGGCGCCTGTGCCGGGAAGCGTTCAGCAGGCGGCATTGCCCGGTCAGAAGCCGGGCGCAGCGCCTGGGCAACGCGTCGCGGGCCATCCGCAGTTGCAGGCCCAGATGCGCCAGCAACAGCAGCAGGCGCCGACCTTCTGGCGGCGTCCCGCGTACGAATCGTCGGGACCGCGCTTCTTCTTCGGATTGTTCGGGCGGTAGGCCGAACCGGCCTATCGCGGCAGGGTCGTCGTTCCCATCAGGAACTTGTCGATCGCGTGCGCGCACTGGCGCCCTTCGCGGATCGCCCAGACCACCAGCGACTGACCACGGCGCATGTCGCCGGCGGCGAACACCTTCGCGATCGACGTCTTGTAGTCCTCGGTGTTGGCCTTGGCGTTGCCGCGCGGGTCGAGCGCGACGCCGAGCGAAGCCAGCATGCCTTCCTTGACCGGGTGCACGAAGCCCATGGCGAGCAGCACGAGATCGGCCTTCACCGTGAATTCGGTGCCGGGGATCGGCTTGATCTTTTCGTCGGCGCGCACGCAGCGCAGCGCCGTGACCTTTCCGTCCTTGCCCTCGAAGGCTTGCGTCAGCACCGAGAAGTCGCGGGTGGCGCCTTCCTCATGGCTCGACGAGGTGCGCAGCTTGTAAGGCCAGTCCGGCCAGGTCAGCGCCTTGTTCTCGCGCTCCGGCGGCATCGGCATGATTTCGAAATTCGTCACAGACAGCGCGCCCTGACGGATCGAGGTGCCGATGCAGTCCGAGCCGGTATCGCCGCCGCCGATCACGACAACATGCTTGCCGCCAGCCAGGATGTCTTTCGCCCCGGCGAGCGGAGCTTCGCCCGAAACGCGGCGGTTCTGCTGCGGCAGGAAATCCATCGCGAAGTGGATGCCGTCGAGTTCGCGCCCCGGGATCGGCAGATCGCGCGGATGCTCCGAACCGCCGGTGAGGGCGACCGCGTCATATTCGGA
>NZ_DATMRV010000140.1:0-10163 GCF_035565795.1 Pseudorhodoplanes sp. | reverse complement strand
GAGCGCAAGCGCTACGAAAAGCGCATCGCCCATCTTGCGCACCACGATCCCCTGACTGACCTCGCAAATCGCGCGGCGCTGAACATGAAGCTCGCCGATACCGTCGAGCGTGCCGCAGCCGCGAACGGACAATTCGCGCTGCTGTGCCTCGATCTCGACCGCTTCAAGGAGGTCAACGACCTCTATGGCCACGCGGCCGGTGACAAGGTGCTGCTGGAAATCGCTTCAAGGATGAAGGCGATTGCCGGCGATACGTTCATGGCGCGTCTCGGCGGCGATGAATTCATGGCAATCTGCACGGACATCCCGACCCAAGCGGCCGCGACAGCCCTCGCGCAACGGTTTGTCGATGCGGTCAGCGGCGACATCGATTGCGATGGGCGGAAAGTCCAGATCGGCATGAGCGTCGGCGTCGCGATCTATCCGGATGACGGTGCCGACATGGTGGCGCTGCTGCGCAACGCGGACGCCGCGCTCTATCGCGCCAAGGCGGAAGGACGGAGCGAAATCCGCTTCTTCGAGGCGGACATGGATCGCGTGCTGCACGACCGCCGCGCGCTGCAGGCAGATCTCGCCCTCGCGGTCACGCGCAATGAATTGCAGCTCTATTATCAGCCCCAAGCGCGCGTCACCGGGCAGATCATCGGTTTCGAGGCGCTTCTGCGCTGGGATCATCTGCGCCGCGGTTTCGTCCCGCCGGGCACTTTCGTTCCACTCGCGGAAGAAAGCGGCCTTATCGACCAGATCGGCGAATGGGTGCTGCGCGAGGCCTGCCGCGAGGCGGCATCCTGGCGCAAGCCGCTGCAAATCGCAATCAATCTGTCCCCGATCCAGTTGCGACAGGCGGACATCGTCCCGATGGTGCATTCGATACTGCTGGAAACCGGACTCACACCGGAACGGCTTGTGCTCGAGATCACCGAAGGCGCGCTGATGGATGACTATTCGCGCGCGGTGTCGATCCTGCGCAGGCTCAAGACGCTCGGCGTACGCATCGCGATGGACGATTTCGGGACCGGCTATTCGTCGCTGTCCTATCTGCAGTCTTTCCCGTTCGACAAGATCAAGATCGACCAGACCTTCATCAGCAATCTCGAGCGCAATACCCAGTCCGGTGCGATCGTGCGCGCGGTGCTCGGACTTGGCCGCAGTCTCAATCTCACTACCGTAGCCGAAGGCGTTGAAACACAGACGCAGCTTGCGGTGCTGCGCGGCGAAGGTTGCGACGAAATGCAGGGCTATCTGATCGGACGTCCGCAGCCGATCACCGAATATGCCGATGTGGCGGGGCGCCCTGCACGGGAACCGATGGCAGCAGTCGGCTAACTTCAGGTCCCGCTGAAGACGCCGAAAATGCGGCAAAAACGTTGGCGCCGGTTGGTTCCGCGTCCGCGATAAGACCTTTTCGAAGCCCCAGCATTTTCACAAAACTGTCCGCTTTGGACAGCATCACGAAAACTTCAACGGGGGACACCCAAGGGGGAACCTCAGACGACAATCTGAATCGGCTGACCGCCGCGCATTTGGCGTGCCAGCAGGGGGAGATTCTGCGCGCATGAAGCTTGCGCTCACTATCATTGGCGCGGCACTCGTCGCCACGACGTCGAACATGGGGACAGGGGTGATTCCGGCCGCGAATTCGCGGAGCAGCGTGGAACCGGTCGTCACCAGATATAACGTTTTCGATGAGACCTTCGCCGACTTTGTCGTGATCAAGGTCGCGCTGAACCCGGTTCCGGACGACGTCATTGAGGCCAACCTGGCGGAATTGCGTGAGCCCGAAGGCCCGCCGCCGCCGCCGCCCGACGTATCGACCGAAGAGCTCTGTCAGACGATCGCTTCGGCTGCCCAGGCACACGGCATCCCGACCGGCTTTTTTGCGCGGCTGATCTGGCAGGAAAGCAAGTTCAAACAGCGCATCATCAGTCATGCCGGCGCGCAGGGTGTCGCGCAGTTCATGCCTTCGGTCGCAATCGAGCGCGGCCTGCGCAATCCGTTCGACCCGCTCGAGTCGCTGCCGCATTCTGCAGCGTTCCTCCGGGAGCATCTCAACAATTTCGGCAATCTCGGCTTGGCTGCCGCCGCCTATAACGGCGGCGCGCGCCGGGTCATGGATTGGCTGGCACGGCGCGGCAAGCTTCCGCAGGAGACCCGCGACTACGTCAAGACCATCACGGGTCACGCGCCGGAGCGCTGGATCGAGGAAAATCAGATCGAACTCGCGGTGAACCTGCCGTCTCGCGCACCGTGCGAGGGCGTGGCCGACCTGTCCCGCGACGCCGAAGCCGCCAGGATCGACGTCCAGCTCGAGCCGCCGGTGGCCAGGGTGATTGCCGCAGCCCGCGCCGCCGCCGCCAAGGCTGCAGCCGCGGCCAAGACACGGCTGGCTGCGGCGAAATCGAAGCGCGGCAAGCTGCTGGCCAAGGGGCTCGGCGGCAAGGAGAAGGTGGCAAGCGCCAAGGTTTCCGAGAAGCCGAGGCTGGCCGCCAAGATCGCCGACCGTGCGCCGACCGATCGCGGCGCCAGAGGTGGCAGGACAAGGGTCGCCGAGAGCTCCTCCGCCAGACGCTAGTCCCTCAGATCCAGTCGCATAGCCCGGCCCGGCTCTCGCGCGGGAGCATGATGTCGTCCGAAAAGCGCTTCGCACTTTTCGGCGTCATGCTCTAGAACGGGGCGAATTGGGATCTTGCGATGACCTTCGACACCATCATCCGCGGCGGGACGGTCGCGACCGCCTCCGATACATTCTCCTGCGACATCGGCATCACCGGCGGCCGGATCGCGGCGCTGGGCAACAATCTCGGCACAGCGAAAGAAATCGTCGATGCGTCCGGCAAGCTGGTCCTGCCAGGCGGCATCGACAGCCACGTCCACATCTCGCAGCCGTCCGGCCCCGACATCGTGATGGCGGACGACTTCGCTTCGGCGACGCGCTCGGCGGCGTTCGGCGGCAACACCATGGTGCTGCCCTTCGCCATGCAGCAGAAGGGCCAGTCGCTGCGCGAGGTCGTGACCGATTATCACAAGAAGGCGGACGGCCAGTGCTACATCGACGTCTCGTTCCATCTCATCATCGCGGATGCGACCGACGCCGTGCTCGGCCAGGAGCTGCCGGCGCTGGTGCATGACGGCTACACCTCGTTCAAGGTGTTCATGACTTACGAGGGCCTCGCCCTCTCCGACATCGAGATGCTGAACGTGATGAGTGTCGCGCGCGACACCGGCGCGCTCGTCATGATCCATGCCGAGAATTACGACGCCATCCGCTTCCTGACCGATCGCCTCGAACGCGCGGGAAAGACCGAGCCGCATCACCACGCCACGTCGCGGCCGATCCCGGTCGAGCGCGAAGCGACGTACCGCGCGATCTCGCTTGCCGAATTGGTCGATGTGCCGATCATGATTGTCCACGTCTCGAACGGCGAGGCGATGGAGGAAATTCGCCGGGCGCAGCAACGCGGTCTGAAAGTCTATGGCGAGACCTGTCCGCAATATCTCGTGCTGACGGCCAAGGACATGGAAGGCCTGAACATGGAGGGGACCAAGTATGTCTGTTCGCCTCCGCCGCGCGACGAGGCGAGCCAGAAGGCGTGCTGGCAGGGCTTGCAGCAGGGCGTCTTCTCGCTGTTCTCATCGGACCATTGCCCCTTCCGCTATGACGATCCGAAAGGCAAGCTGACGCCGAAAGGGCGCACCTCCTTCCGGTGGGTGCCGAATGGCATTCCCGGCGTGGAGACGCGGCTGCCGATCCTGTTCTCCGAAGGCGTCGGCAAGGGCCGCATCTCGCTGAACGAATTCGTGGCTTTGACCGCAACCAATCACGCCAAGACTTACGGTCTCTATCCGAAGAAGGGCACGATCGCGGTCGGCGCCGATGCCGACATCGCGATCTGGGACCCGAACCGTGAAGAGACGATCACCCAGTCGCTGATGCATGGCGGCTCGGATTATACGCCCTACGAAGGCATCAAGGTGAAGGGCTGGCCGGTCTCGACCATGGTGCGCGGCAAGTTCGTGGTCCGGGACGGAGAGCTTGTGGGCACGCTCGGTGCAGGGGATTACGTGACCCGCGCGAAGTCGGAGCTGGCCAGGCCGCGTGGCGCGGCAGCGTAACATTTTCCACTGTCATGCCCGGCCTGGTGCCGGGCATCCACGGTTTTCAAAAGAAGTGGATGGCGAGCCAAGCGCGGCCATGACGAAATGAGAGACATTGCATGACCACCCTCTTCTCCGATCTCAATCCTCCGCCGCGTCTGCTCATGGGTCCCGGCCCTGTCGGTGTCGACCCGCGTGTATTGCGCGCCATGTCGATGCCGATGCTTGGACAATTCGATCCCGCCTTCACCGCCTACATGAACGAGATGATGGAGCTTCTGCGTCAGCTCTATCGCACCAGGAACAAATGGTCCCTTCTGATCGACGGCACCGCGCGCGCAGGCGTGGAAGCGATCCTCGTGTCGATCATCTCGCCGGGCGACAAGGTGCTGGTGCCTTCCTTCGGCCGGTTCGGCTTTCTGCTTGCGGAAATCTCCAAACGCTGCGGCGGCGAAGTTGTCACCATCGAGCGTGACTGGGGCACGGTCTTCACGCCCGACGAGATCGAGAAGGCCATCGTTCAGCACAAGCCGCGCGTGCTCGCGGTGGTGCATGGCGACACCTCGACCACCATGGCGCAGCCGCTGGACGCGCTCGGCGACATCTGCCGCAAGCACGACGTATTGCTCTACACCGACGCGACCGCGTCGCTCGGCGGCATGAATGTCGCGATCGACGACTGGAAGATCGATGCGGCCTCGTCCGGTCTGCAGAAATGCCTGTCCGGCCCTCCCGGCTCCTCGCCGATCACCATCAACGAACGCATCGTCGAGGTGGTGAAGCGCCGCCGCCATGTCGAGGGCGGCATCCGCCCGGCGGATTTCGTCGACGGCGATGGCCCCGCGATCCAGTCGAACTATTTCGATCTCGGCATGCTGATGGATTACTGGAGCGAGATGCGCCTCAACCATCACACCGAGGCGACATCGATGCTCTATGCCGCACGCGAGGCCGTACGCATCGTTCTGGCGGAAGGGCTCGACGCCTGCTTCGAGCGGCACCTGCTTGCGAGCAACGCGCTCACCGCCGGCCTGATCGAGATGGGACTGAAGCTGTTCGGCGATCAGCGCCACAAAATGCCGAACGTGACCGGCGTCTATATTCCCGAGGGTGTGAACGGCGACGCCGTCCGCGCGATGATGCTGAACGATTTCGGCATCGAGATCGGCACGTCGTTCGGGCCGCTGCACGGCAGGATCTGGCGCATCGGCACGATGGGTTACGTGTGCCGCAAGGAAAGCGTGTTGACCTGTCTTGCCGCTCTTGAAGTTTGCCTGCGCCAGGCGGGTTTCCGCGCCGGCTCCGGCACCAGCGCCGCGCTCTCGGTCTATCGCGCAGCCGAACAGCCCGCAAAAACAGCGAAAGCGTCCTAGCAGCCCCTCAAAAAGCGGCCCGGCCCCACGTGGTGGACAGGGCCGTTGAGGGGCTTTGACAAGCGGGCCGAGCCATGTCGGACCGGCGCATGGCTGTCTAAAGGTGGCCTGTTACAGCTCCATGACTACGATACCGTGTGCTTGCGGATAAGCCGCCCGCTTACCGCCCGGCATGGGGCAACAATTCCACGAAATGGCCCCGCTATGGACAATCCGCGCATGTGAAAACGTCTCAGCCTATCGATTGGGGGAGGGACGTCCATGCAGGGGCATCGACGTGCAGTTTCGCGACGTATCTCGGGGTTACTGACCTGCACGGCTCTTTTGGCCATCGCGCTCACGGTGCTGTTCGCGGCGCCTGATGCAAGAGCTCAGGGCGTTCAGCAGAACGCAGCGCCCGTCAGCGACAACCCGTTCAGCCGCTGGTTCGGCTCGCTGACGACCACGACACCAGCAGCAGCTCCAGCACCGGTTGTCACGGCGCCAGCGCCGCAACGGGTTCGCAAGCGCATTGCGAAACCCAGGAAGTACACACGTCCTGCCGTCGCACAGACAGCACCTGCGCGCGCGGCACATGCACAAGTCACGTCTGCGGAGCCGATGCAGGAAACACCTGCTCAGGAGCAGGCTGCGGCCGTGCAGCCGCAATCCGCCGAACAGGAATGGCCAAGCGCTGCGGACAATCTCGGCGCCCCCATGATCGTGCCGCTCACCATCAAAACCGTGCGCGAGATGCTGGAGCCTGAACCTCAACTCGTTTCCGGCAACGAGATCAGCGACATCGATCGCGCGGCGGAGCCGGCTCGCGCGTCCCCTTCGTCCCGGGTTCACCTCGCTTCGGCGGTGACCGATGGCAGCGGCATGATCGATAGCGACGCGACCGAGCACTCACGCGTCTTCGCCATGGGCGAGACGATGAAAGCCGTCCTGCAATCGGGGTGGGTCGAGCCGCTGTTGCTGATGTTCGCCGGAGCGTTCGCTGGCTTTACGGCAATCCGGGTCTTCGCCTGAGCCGCGCTCTTACCGTTTTAGCTTCTCAAGCTCGGGAAACGGCTGCCAGTTCGCCTGATCGCATTGCTCCTTGCGCGCGGGCATGATCGTATCGAGACGCCCCGAGAGGAACGCGACCATACGGTCGCGGCTGCCCTCGTATTTGCCGGTGGAATCCTTCGCATTGAAGCGCAGGCAGGCCATGTAGCGCTGCGCCGACGAGCCCGGCACGTTGCGCAATTCCGGTTCTGCGATATAGGCGCCGCGCACCCCGCTCGGATCGTTCAGATAGGTCCGCAGATAAGCGAGGATATCGGCCTTGTAATTCGCCGGCGGCGTGTTCGGATCGGTCGTGATGACGGGTTTCGGCTCCTGCGCGCAGGCGCAGAGGCTTGCGCCGAGGCCCAGCGCGATCAGCGATGACCTCAGCGTGCGGCCGTGGCGTCCTGGATCGTGCGCCATATCCGCTCCGGCGTTGCGGGCATGTCGATATGCTCGATGCCATAGGGCGAAAGCGCATCGACGATCGCGTTGATCACGGCGGCCAGCGCGCCGACGGTCCCCGCCTCCCCCGCGCCCTTGACCCCGAGCGGGTTCATCGGCGTGAGCACCTCGTTCGCCTTGCAGACGAAGGACGGGAAATGCGCCGCGCGCGGCATCGCATAATCCATGAACGAACCCGTCAGAAGCTGCCCGTCCTCGTCGTAACGGATATCCTCGAACAGGATCTGGCCGACGCCCTGCACGACGCCGCCATGAACCTGCCCCTTCACCAGCAGCGGGTTCACCACGCGGCCGACATCGTCGACCACGACATAGTTGAGCAACGTACAGACACCGGTATCGGGATCGATCTCGACCTCGTAGACATGGCAGCCGTTCGGGAAGGTAGCGGCCTTCGGCGCGGCAATCGTCTTTTCGGAAAAGCCGAACGTGCCGCCGAGGCTCGGATCGCGCATCGTGTAGGACAGCCTGGCGACATCCTTGATGCCGATGCGTCGGTCCGTTCCCGCAATCGCGAATTGCCCCGCCTCGAAAACGATATCGCCCGAATCCGCCTCGAAATGAACGGCGGCGATCTTCTTGCCGCGCTCGATCAGGCGATCGGCGGAGATCCGCAGCGAGTTCGATCCGGTGATGACCGAGCGGCTGCCGAACGTGCCGGTGCCGAATTCGACCACATCGGTATCGCCGTAGCGCACGCGCACGTCATCGATTTCGAGGCCAAGGAAGTCGGCCACGATCTGCGCGAAGGTGATCTCGTGCCCCTGCCCGTGCGAATGCGTGCCCATCGATACAGTCACGCCGCCGGTCTGATCGAACTTGATCTCCGCGCTCTCGGGGTTCGGTGCCGGCGCGGGCCCGGCCGAAATCTCGATCGCATTCGCAACGCCGATGCCGCGCAGCTTGCCGCGTTTCTTCGCATCCTTCCTGCGTTCGGCGAAGCCCTTCCAGTCCGCCAGTTCGAGCGCGTCATCCATATTGCGTTCGAATTCGCCGGAATCGTAGGTGAAGACGAACTTCGTGTTGTATGGCATCTGATCCGGCGCGATCAGATTGCGACGGCGCAGTTCCACCGGATCGAAGCCGCATTGCTTGGCGGCGAGATCGATCACGCGCTCGATCGCATAGGTCGCCTCGGGCCGCCCTGCCCCGCGATACGGCGCGGTCGGCGGCGTGTTGGAGAACACACCGGTCACGCGCGAATGGATATGCGGTGTGCGATAGACGCCGGCCAGCCCGCCAAGATTGTTGGTCGGGACATGCAGCCCCATCGGCGAGATATAGGCGCCGATATTGGCGGTAGTCTCGACCTTCAGTGCGAGAAAATTGCCCTTCTCGTCGAGGCCCAGCGTCGTGGTCGAATAATTGTCGCGCGCGTGGAAGTCGGACAGGAAGCTTTCGCCACGTTCTCCGACCCAGAGCACCGGGCGGCCGGTCAGCTTCGCGCCGACCAGCGTCAGTACGTATTCCGGAAACGCCGCTTCCTTCAGACCAAATCCGCCGCCGACATCGGGCGCCACCACGCGCACGCGATTGCCGGAAATGCGAAAGATATCGTTGGCGAGGCTTTCACGAACCGCATGCGGATTCTGCAGCCCGCAATAAAGCGTATAGGCTTCCGCGACCGGATCGTAGCTGCCGAGTGCCGTGCGCGGCTCCATGGTCACGGCGGTGATGCGATTGATCGGATAGCTGACGCTGATCCTGTGCTTGGCGCCCGCCAGCGCCTGCTCGACAGCCTCGCGGTTGCCCGCATCGAATACGAAGCAGACGTTGCGCGGCGATTGCGGCCACAGTTGCGCTGCATCGGCGTCCGCCGCGCGCCGGGTATCGGTGACGGCCGCCAGCGGCTCCCACTCGATGGCGATCGCTTCCGCCGCGTCCTTGGCCTGATCCAGCGTATCGGCAAAGACGGCGGCGACCGGATCGCCGACATAAAGCGCGCGCTCGCGCGACAGGACGCGGTAAGGCGGCTCGAAATTCGGGCTCCCATCCGGCGCCTGGCGCTTCACCTTGGACTGGATGGTCCCGAGCGCCGTCATCTCGGGGTGCTCGCCGGTCAGGACGAGACGCACGCCCGGCATCGCCTCGGCCTCGGTGGTGTCGATGCTCACGATGCGGGCGGCGCCATGCGGCGAGCGCAGCACGAACACGCGCAGCGCGCCCTGCGGGACGAGATCGGCGGTATAGCGGCCAAGGCCGCGCACCAGGCGAAGGTCTTCGGTGCGGGGGAGCGATTTACCAATGAAGCGGTAGGTCATGCGATCTCAGACGGCGGGAGAATTCAGCCCTCTATTACCCGCTTCGTACGCTCAAGTCATCGCTCGGCCTTGCATTGCGGCATGTCTGGCATTCATGCCGCCGCCGGTCATGCCCGCGCCTGTCGCGGGCATCCACGCCTTTCTTGACGCTGCAAAAACGTGGATGGCCGGGTCAAGCCCGGCCATGACGGGGTGCTATCGCTTACGATCGAGAATGATCTCCTGCAGCACGTCCCGCAAATCCTCCGGGCATGTGATGTGCGGATTGTGGCTCGCGTCCATCTCCGCATAGCCCCAGCCCTCGGTCTTTGCGCGAGCGGCGAACTGGCCGAAGATGTCGTGCGGCGGAATGCGCTTGCAGTAGATGTAGCTCCGCCGCGGCAGCGGCCGGCCGGACAGCGTGAGGGTCTGTTCGAAGCACTTGATAGGCTGCTGCAATCGTCGCGGCGCCGCCCAGGCGGCATAGTCCGGTGGTGTGTCCGGCGGCATCGGCATGGACGGCACTTTCCATCCGTCTCCGCTTTCGGCTGCGCCCTGGCGCATCTTCGCTTCAGTCTCCACGCCGACGAGCTGAAACAGGCTCTGTCCGTCCTTGGGGGCAAAGGCGTCGAGATAGATCAGTCTCGCGACGCGACCGTCGGCGCGATCTGCGACGCCGGTCGCAACCATGCCGCCATAGCTGTGCCCGATCAGCACGACGTCTCGCAGGTCCTCGAATTGCAGCACGCCGAGAATGTCGGCGATATGCGTCTCGAGATCGATGTCGGGCGTTGCAAGGTGAGCGCGCTCGCCCAGCCCCGTATAGCTCGGCGTGAAGATGTCGTGCCCCGCGGCGCGCAGCAGCGGACGCATCTTCTGCCACGCCCATGCCGACGACCACGCACCATGTGAAACAACAATCGTAGCCACGCGTCCTCCTGAATTACCCGCTTGCCGCTCA
>NZ_DATMRV010000139.1:0-14017 GCF_035565795.1 Pseudorhodoplanes sp. | reverse complement strand
CCGCATGGAATAGTCACCGGCGCCCCACATCAACACCTGACCGACGCCATCGATGCGCGCCAGACGATCCCTCACATTCAGGATCGCGTAGTTGCGCAGATAGGTCATGTCGTAGCGGTCGTTCGGCGACAGCAGGTGGACCACCATCGTGAGATCGGGCGAGGACTTGACCGTCGTGACGCCCAGGCGTCGCACTTCTTCCGGCAGACGCGGCTCGGCCTGATTGACCCGGTTCTGGACGAGTTGCGTCGCCTTGTCGGGATCGGTGCCGAGCTTGAACGTGACGGTCAGCGTCATCACGCCATCGGTCGTGGCCTGGCTGCTCATGTAGAGCATGCCCTCGACGCCGTTGATCTGTTCCTCGATCGGAGTAGCCACCGTCTCCGCGATCACCTTCGGATTGGCGCCCGGATATTGGGCGCGCACGACGACCGAAGGCGGTGCGACCTCTGGATATTCCGAAATCGGCATCACCCGCAGCGCCAGCAGGCCGGCCAGAAAGATCAGAATCGAGAGGACGCCGGCAAAAATCGGCCGATCGATAAAGAAACGGGAAATGTTCATGTCACCCCTCCCCCGCGCCCGGCGCGGCGGGAATACCGGTTAAATGCTCATCAGTTCCTGGACGTTGACGGCAGGTCCATCGAAACCATCTGCGGCTCGACCACCGCGCCCGGCCGAACGCGCTGCAGGCCGTTGACCACAATGCGTTCGCCGGATTTCAGGCCGTTGGTCACAATCCGAAGGCCTTCGACCGATGGCCCAAGCGTGACTTCGCGGTAAGCTGTCTTGTTGTCGGCATCGACCACGAGCACGTATTTCTTGTCCTGGTCGGTGCCAATGGCGCGTTCGGAGACCGCGAGCGCAGGCTCGTTCTTGGCCTGTCCCATGCGCAGCCGCGCGAACTGACCGGGAATCAGCTTGCCGTCCGGATTGTCGAAGACCGCACGCACGCGCACCGTGCCGGTGCGAGCATCCACGTGATTGTCGATGAGTTGCAGGTGCCCCTTGAAGCTCGTGCCGTTGCTTGTCACGGTCGACATCTCGACCGGGATGCGTGCGATCTCGCTGTTTCCACGGCCATCGCTGCCGATCGATTCGATCGCGCGTGCGACCACCTGCTCGTCGGCATTGAAGCTTGCATAGATCGGATCGACCGAAACCAGCGTGGTCAGGACCGGAGACGTCGGACCGGCCGCGACCAGATTACCGACCGTGACCTCGAGCCTGCCGACGCGACCGGACACCGGCGCACGCACCTGAGTATATTCGAGGTTCAGCTTCGCCGATTTCAGAGCGGCTTGTGCGGCGCGCAGATTGGCCTCTGCTTCCCGATGCGCATTCATGCGCTGGTCGAGGTCACGCTGCGAAATGATCTGCGTACCCGAAAGCTGCTGGCCGCGATCCATCTCGCTCTTGGTGAGGAGAACGCGCGCCTGAGCGGCAGCAACCTGGGCTTCGGCGCGCGCGACTTCGGCGGCATAAGGATCCGGATCGATAGTGACGAGCAGATCGTTCTGCTTCACCAGCGCGCCTTCACGGAAATGGACCGATTGCACGGCGCCTGCAACGCGCGAGCGGACCTCGACGCGCTCGATGGCTTCGAGCCGCCCGGAAAATTCATCCCACAATGCCACGTTCCGCTGCTCGACAAGCGAAACAGAGACCGGCAGGGCCGGCGCCGACTTGGCGGCGGCCTGCTGTCCCGAAGCATTGTCGGAGAATGTGACGACCGCGCCGGTCACTGCGACAAGCGCCAGCGCAGCTACACCGCCGAGAAGCAACCTGCGACGAACGAACGATTGGACCATGGTGGACTCCAAAGGGCTTTCAGGCCCGAACGGGTTAACGAACGAAGGAAGACGGCTCCAACAGGCGCTTTTTGCCAGTCGTCTCTGCGAAGAAAGAGGTGAAGGCATCACGCAGCGCATCGCGCCACGCGGCGTCCGGATCTGCATTGCGATAGAGAGCGCAGGGCCAACCGGTCGGGGCCTTTAGAAAATCTTCTCGGATCGGGACACCCGAATCCCGCAGCTTGCGGGCATAGGCCGAGGTTTCATCGCGCAGAAGATCGTCTTCCGCAGTGATCAACAGCGCGGGGGCGAGACCCGAAAGCCGCGAGGAGACAACCGGCGATGCGTAAGGATGCACTGCATGCACAGCCGTGCCGAGATAATGATGCCAGCCGTCCGCCCATTGGCAGCCGCCAGCGCCGGCCTTCGCCTCGCGGACCGAGCAGGTTGCAAGACGGGAATCCAGCATCGGCGAAAGCAGGATTTGCCCTGCGAGCGACGGCGACTTCTGGTCGCGCGCCATGAGCGCAAGCCCTGCGGCGAGATTGCCGCCGGCTTCCTCGCCAGCGACATACAGCGGCGCCCTCTTCGGAGACCAGGCAGCCTTGCCGCGCGAGAGAACCGAGAGCACGTCAAAGGCAGTGTCGAGCGCCTTCGGGAAGCGGTGTTCCGGCGCCAGCGGATAGTCAATCGACGTAACAATCGCGCCAGCTTCAGCGAGCAGCGTTGCAGCGGCGCGACCGGCTTCGAGGTTGCCGTAAATGAAAGAGCCACCATGCAAGTGCAGCACTGCCGGCGCCACCGGCTTGACGTTCGCCGGCCGATAGATCCGGACCCCGGCCAGGGCACCGCCCCGCACGGGGACGGTCTGATCGCTCCAGATCACTTGCGGACGCGTGGTGGTCATTGCGGGCTGCATTGTCATTGCGGCCAGGCCGCTTAGATATTGCGATGCAGCGTAACGTATATGCTCGTTTCTTTGTATAAATACCGATATTATGGCTTCACTGTTTCTATATGGGAACAATATCGCCCATGACCGTGCACCAGGACGTATCTCCCCGTTACGATCAGCTCGCGGCCATGCGGGCATTTGCGCGGGTGGTGGAGGCCGGGACGTTCACCCGCGCCTCGGAATCGCTCGGCATGCCGAAGGCGACGCTGACCAAGCTGATCCAGATGCTGGAGGCGCATCTGCGGACCCGCCTTCTCAACCGGACCACCAGGCGCGTCACCGTGACAGCGGACGGGGCCGCTTATTACGAGCGCGCGGTTCGCCTGCTCTCCGACCTCGACGAACTCGACGGCAGCATGACGACCTCGCAGGCAATGCCGAAAGGCCGCATCCGCATCGACGTCAGCGCAACGCTTGCAATGCGCATTATCATTCCGGCGCTGCCGGAGTTTCATGCGCGCTATCCCGACATTCAGCTCGACATCGGCGTCACCGACCGGCCGGTCAATCTCATTGCGGAGAACGTCGATTGCGTCGTTCGCGGCGGCGAAATCACCGACCAGTCGTTGATCGCGCGCCGGATTGCGGAGCTGCAGTTCATCACCTGCGCAGCACCGTCCTATCTGGAACGCCATGGCGAGCCTCAGTCACCGTCCGATCTCGAGAAAGACCATTATCTGGTCGGATACTTCAGTCCTCACACCGGCCAGCGATGGCCCATGACGTTCCGGCTGAATGGAGACACGGTCCAAGTAACCGGCCGCTACATTGCGTCCTTCAATGACGGCACCGCATATGTTGCGGCGGGACTGGCGGGGCTCGGCGTGATCCAGGTTCCACTTTTCATGGTTCAGGAGCATATCCTGGAGCGGCGATTGCAACCGATCCTGCGAAAATGGGCCGGCGAGATCATGCCGCTTCACGTCGTCTACCCGCCCAACAGACACCTCAGCGCAAAACTGCGCATCCTGGTGGACTGGCTTGTCGAGATATTCGCCAAGAGCACGGCGATGCGTCCGATCGCTTTGCCCGACTGATGATGGTAGCGGGCAGCCGGCAATCGACGGCCTTTTTTCAAACGAGCCAGAAGCGGATTCCGTAGCTGACCGCAACGACGGTCGCAACGCCGGCCAGCCACAGTGCGACGAACCAGAGCAGCCGGATCCGGAGCGGCGGCGGTTCGGCCATTTAATGGTAGCCCTCGCGGGCGACCTTGCCTCTGAAGATCCAGTAGGAATAGCAGGTGTAAGAGAGGATGACCGGGATCAGAATGCCGGCTCCCACCAGCATGAACAGGAGACTCGACGTTGGTGCAGCCGCCTCATGAATCGTGATCCGGCCCGGAACGATGTTCGGGAAGATGCTGACGCCTAGGCCCGCCATGCTCAGCGCAAACAATGCCAGGGCCGAGAGGAAGGGCAGACGTTCGTATCGCCGTCTCAGGCTGAGGGCGAGCGTCAGCGTCACGATTGCAACTAGCAGGGGCACCTGAGCTGTGAACAGCACATTCGGCCAGGCGAACCAGTTTTCGTAATACGCCTCCTGAAGAAATGGCGTGGCGAGACTGACCGCCGCTATGCAGGCGACTGTTGCGATCCCGGCGATCCACGCAAACCGATAGGCCTGCTCCTGCAGCGCCCCTTCGGTTTTCATGATCAGCCAGGTCGAACCAAGCAGCGCATATCCAATGACGAGACTGACACCGGTCAGAATGCTGAAGGGAGACAGCCAGTCCCACCAGCCGCCGGAATATGCGCGTCCTGTGACGGCGATGCCCTGCAGCAGCGCTCCCAGTGCGACACCCTGTGCGAACGCCGCAAGCATCGAACCGCCCGCGAACGAAACGTCCCAGAATTTCTGGTGACCCGGATCGCGCCAACGGAACTCAAATGCGACGCCGCGAAAGATCAGCGCCAGCAGCATCGCAATAATGGGTGCGTAGAGCGCGGGCATGATGATGGCATAGGCCAGCGGAAACGCAGCCATCAGTCCGCCGCCGCCCATGACCAGCCAGGTCTCGTTGCCGTCCCATACCGGCGCCACCGAGTTCATCGCCTGATCGCGATGGCGGCCGCGCGGCAGAACTGGAAACAAAATCCCTATTCCCAGATCGAACCCGTCCAGCACGACGTAAATGAAGATTGCGATCGCAAGGATGAATGCCCAGAGTATCGGAAGATCCATGGTCACACCCCTTTGGTCCCTATGGCGCGGTCAGGATCAATCGCGGATGCCGGCGTTATGCCTGCGCTTCTGATCGGCAGGTCGCCTTCTTCCAGTCCGGGCTCGGCGATGGCCGGCGCGTGGCTCATCAGGCGCAAGATGTACCAGGTCCCGACGGAAAAGACGGTGAAATAGACCACGATGAATGCGACCAACGAGGTGGCGACTGCCGGCGCATCGAGTGGCGACGCGGAGTCAGCCGTTCGAAGAAGCCCGTACACCGTGTAGGGCTGCCGCCCGACTTCAGTAGTCACCCAGCCAGCGATGACGGCCACGAAACCCGCGGGTCCCATGGCAAGCGCGAAGCGGTGCAGCGGCCGCCATTCGTAAAGGCGCTGACGTATGCGCGCGTACAGCGCGAACGCGCCCAGTGCGATCATCAACAACCCGAGGCCAACCATGATGCGAAACGACCAGAACACGATGGCGACCGGCGGCCACTCCTTGCGCGGGACTGTTTTCAATCCCTTCGTAGGAGCGGAAAAGCTGTGATGCAGGATGAGCGAGCCGAGCTTTGGAATGGCCAGCGAATATTTCACCGTCGCCGTCTCCTGGTCGGGAAGACCGAACAGGAACAAGGGCGCCCCGTCGGGATAGCTGTCGAAATGCGCCTCGACGGCCATGATCTTTGTCGGTTGATGCTCAAGCGTGTTGAGACCATGGGCGTCACCGACGAAGGCCTGGATCGGTGCAACGACGATCACCATTCCCATCGCCATCGAGAACATCACCCTAGCGCCCGGATTGGTCCTGTCGCGCAGGAGATGCCAGGCGCCCACTGCCCCGACGACCAGCGCCGTCGTGAGATAGGCGCCCAGTACGGTATGAACGAGCCGGAACGGAAAGGACGGATTGAAGATGATCTGCCACCAGTCCGCCGGTACGAATTGTCCCGCATCGCTGATCGAATGGCCGGCCGGCGTCTGCATCCAGGAATTGGCCGCGAGGATCCAGAACGCCGACAGAAATGTGCCGAAAGCGACCGCCAGCGTGGCAGTGAAGTGGAGACCCTTGCCGACGCGGTTCATGCCGAAAAGCATGATCCCGAGGAACCCCGCTTCCAGGAAAAACGCCGTCAACACCTCATACGCCATCAACGGCCCGATAACCGGGCCGACGCGATCGGAGAACGCGGACCAGTTCGTTCCGAACTGGTACGTGAGCACAATGCCGGACACCACGCCCATCGCGAAGGACAGCGCGAAGATCTTGATCCAGTAGCGGAACAGATCGAGGAAGACCGATCGCCCCGTCCAGAGCCAAAGACCTTCGAGCACTGCGAGGTAGCTCGCCAGGCCAATGCTGAACGCCGGAAAGATAAAGTGAAAGGAAACGGTGAAGGCAAACTGGATACGAGCCAGCAGGAGCGCGTCGAAGCCCTCGAACATATCCATCTCCATTCACGGACGTGGCAACGTAACACAAACCTGAATGTTCGCCCACAGCAGGGCATTCCCTCGTCCGCTGAGGGGCCGAGCGAGGGCGCAAGACTGCGGCAATGGAGAAAGTCCCGGTTCGAGCCATGGCAATCACGGCGGCTGCAATCCCGAAAACTCCTGATCATGCTCGGGCACACATTCAGAGCAGCATTTCGAAACCACGGGTATTGCGTGTGGTTCACGAACACACCGAAAAGCAAGCCGATTCGGCCGCTTCAGAATGCCGGCACAGAGCGTGAGAGCTCATCGCGGAAGGATCATCGTTGTGGCGGCCGACGCATTTGCGGCCGTCCCGCGATGCAGCACCGGATTTGCGGGCGTGAATGCGGACGGCCGCCGGACATCCTTATCTGGTGCGTAACTGCCGATGAATCGCGGGCAGCAACGATCCGTCGTCGCCACTCAGCTCCCAGATCATGACGCCACCAAGACCTTGGCTGCGAACATAGTCCAGCTTCCTTGTGATGGATTCGGAATCGTCATAGCTGATCCAGACACGCTTCTCATCATTGAAGAGCCAAGGCACCTGTGCCTCGGGGTGCCAGAAGCGCTTGAACCTCCTTGCCGTCGCACTGCGCAGCTCGCGAAATGAGACCGTTCCGACGCCCCATTGCTTGTTCGACAGATCTGGTTCGGCGCTCTGGAACAGTCCGGCGCTCTCGCTTTTTACTCCGCTGTATCCGTGCCCGAAGAATGGCAGTCCCATCATAATCTTTTCACGTGGCACGCCTGCCGCCAGATATCGCTCGACTGTCGCATGCACATTCATGCCAGGTGCTGGG
This sequence comes from Pseudorhodoplanes sp., assembly GCF_035565795.1. Lineage (GTDB taxonomy): Bacteria > Pseudomonadota > Alphaproteobacteria > Rhizobiales > Xanthobacteraceae > Pseudorhodoplanes. The sequence goes on along the minus strand of NZ_DATMRV010000139.1, from coordinate 6,825 downwards.
TCATTGGCAACGGCAAAGAGAGGAGCGTTGAAATTCGCAAGACGTCCTCCCGTATTGTAGTCGTATGTCATCAGGTTGATCCAATCGACCACATTACTGATCTGCGTCCAGACCAACTTCTCAATTGCCTGTCTGACGGACGCTGGAGCGGCGATCGTAAGCAGATAGCGACGGGACACCTCCGTGCCACGCGCGTCGAGTTGCCGTCTGAACTCCGCAAGCAGAAGCGCGTAGTTCTGCCAATCGTCCGGTCGATACTTGTTTTCAGGACGACCGCCGACGAACGGATACTCCCAATCCAGATCGAACCCATCGAACAGCCCGGGCCAGCGATCAAGAAAGAGCGTCAAAGCGGACGTCACGAACTTGCTACGGGAATCTGGCGTCAGCGCAACGTCGGAAAACTTTCCAGACCAGTTCCATCCACCAACGGCCACCAAAACCCGAAGATGAGGGTAGCGCTTCTTCAACTCGCGCATCTGCGCGAAACTGCTTCCGGGCTGCAACGCGGCGCCGATCTGCCCATTGCAGGATCCGACATCCTGGCATGCGTCACCCAGAATGGCTTCGCCGTCGCCCGAAATGTTCGCGAACGCATAAATGACGTGCGTGAGCAACTCGCCCGGAATTTGCGCCGGGGTGTATCCGCCGTACGCGGCCCACGACGCGTAGTACCCAACGATGCGAGGGGCATGGCTGGCGGATGAGGCCCCTTGCGCAGTTGACCAGCCAGACACTGTCGTCAGACAGAGTAACGCGAGAATAATGCGGGACATAGTGACCCTCGCCTGCAGCCAAACCAGACGCTACCTCGCCTTTTCAATCGGCAAAGCTGCATTTTCTACAAAGGAGTACCTCTTAAGGCTTAGGCCGCTAACGGCGCTTACGTCTTAGGAATGCATGGTCAATTCTGCCCGTCTCTGAGAGCATCATTCAACGATTGCTTACTCCCATCCGCCACGCAGGAGCGCGACGATGTCGGAGCTAACGAGAGGAGACCGCGAACAGCATCCCGTTTTTCTGGACAAGCGGGGTAACAGAGCCTTTTGCACCAACCTTTTCCTCGCCGCTGTCGGTATATCCGCCGCGATCGGGATTCTTCTTGTCGCGCGCGGACTAATTTTGACGCCCGCCTTGCCACCACTTTCCGCAGGCGGCCCGACGCTGCAATCCGCTCCATCCAGCCCTGAGGATGCGAACAGACCCTCATTGGTCCTGGCGGTTAATAGCGTGCACAATCGGTACATCCCGCAGCAAGCCGTTCACGCACTCCGATTCGCATTTCTGGACCATGCCGACGTCGGGAGTTTCGCCTCGCTTCAGCAACACGCCAATCAGATTGACGCTATCATCCCCGATTGGCTTGAAATCGCGAGGCCCGACGGAGTCGACATGCTAAAGGCCGAACGGAAGGCTCGCACGGTACAGATATGGCTGCGTCAGCATGCACCGCATATCAAAATCTATCCTGAGCTTTCGACCACGATGAGGGGTGGAGACCTCGTCGAACTCCTGGTCGACCCGACCGGGCGAAAGCGGTTGATCGATGCAATCACGCGCTACTTAAAAGACAATAACTTCAGCGGCTTGACCGTTTCCCTGGGTCACCTTCCGAGATCCGCTCATCGTACACTTGTCGCTTTTCTGGAAGAGTTGGGTCACGCCCTTCGTGCTGATGGACGGCAGCTATTGTTCATGCTGCCTGACGATGAAACGGCTCAACGCATCAAGGCCCTAACCCGCCCGTGCGACTATGTCCTGCTCAAGCTTCATGATGATGACAGTACCCAACAAACACCGATCGCTGCCCAAAACCGTTTCGAGGCTCGCCTCAAATCGCAATCCGCGGGCATCGACCGAAGTAAGCTGGTCGTCGTAGTCGCTTCGCTCGGATACGACTGGGATGAATGGGGCGGCAAGCGCCTGATTTCCAACCAGGCGGCTTGGGACCTTGCTTCCCGAACGAACACGAAGCCGGTCTTTGATCCCGGCAGCCTCAATCCGGGTTTCACCTATCGTGACGAAACGGGCACCCACCATCACGTTTGGTATCTCGACGCTGTAACCGCCTTCAACCATTTGAGGGCGGCACTGGCCACTCAGCCGAGCGGCATCGCTATCTGGCGGCTTGGGCTTGAAGACAGGGGCGTCTGGGCTTCGGCCGGACGTGGCAGGCTGCCGGACGAAAGGGCACTCGCGGACATCATTAGCATGGCGCCTGGGTATGATTCGTTTACACGGGCAAATGCAGTTGCCCTAGGGGTTCAGCCGGGTAACGCCGGCGAACGGCAGATCTCGTACAATCCGGGCCTATCGCTCGCGGTCAATCAATCGATCGTCACGTTTCCACGACAAGCAGTCCTGACCGAGTGGCACCCCGCCGAACCCGACACGATAGCCATCACGTTCGACGACGGCCCGGACCCGAACTACACGCCGAAAATCCTTGACATCCTCGCACAAAGATCCGCCAAGGCGACATTCTATGTCGTTGGCGTTAACGCATTAACGTACCCGGATTTGCTCCGGCGCATTTACGACGAAGGGCACGACCTCGGGCACCACAGCTGGTCCCACGCAGAAATGCATTCAGGCGCCAGCCTTGCACGGATCAGATCCGAGCTGAACGGCACTCAGCGCGTATTCGAGGGAACGCTTGGCATCAAGTGCGTTCTCTTTCGTCCGCCATATACCGGGAGCAACTATTCGCAACTCGATAATGCCGTGGATCTGGTGAGGATTGCAGCAGAGCTCGGTTACGTCTTCGCCGCCTTTGATGCGAACAGCTTCGATTACTTCTTTCAAAGAGACCAAATCGTCGCCGAAACGCTCGCTCGGGTACAGAGTGGCGCGCGGGTACTCTTGTTCCACGACGCGGGCGGTGATCGGCAACGCACCATCGATGCCCTGCCCATCGTCATCGATGAGTTGCAGGCCAAGGGCTTCCGTTTTGTGACGACTCACGAGTTGATCGGGAAGTCACGCAGCGACATCATGTCACCAGTCGTTCCAGACTCGTCGACCGAGCGCGCCGAGGCGTTGATCAGGGTAAAATCAGCTGGCTTTCTGCTTAGGCTCAGCGAAGCTATCCCGACCGTCGCAATTGCGGCGGCGCTTCTAGGCATCCTGCGCATCTTGCTGATCATCATTGCCGCGCTAGTCCAGGCACGCAGGACATCCGGTCGGCGCGTTCAATGGCATCCCGACAAGATTGCCGTTTTGGTTCCTGCCTACAATGAAGAAGAAGTGATATGCAAAACGGTCTCGGCATTGCTGTCGTCGACATGTGCCGATCGGCTTCAGATCCTAGTTGTTGACGACGGCTCGCGCGATCGAACGTCGGACGTCGTACGCGAGGCCTATGGTCACGATCCGAGGGTTCTGGTCCATCGCAAAGACAATGGCGGGAAGGCATCCGCCCTCAATTTTGGCATCGATATGACGGACGCCGACATCATCGTGGCGATCGATGGCGATACGATCCTTACACCGGATGCCATCGATCATCTCGTAACGCATTTTCGCGATCCGACGATCGGAGCGGTCGCAGGAAACGTTATTGTAGGAAATCAAACGAACCTGATAACGCGATTCCAGGCGCTTGAATACATCACCAGCCAGAATCTGGATCGCAGAGCGTTTGAACTGGTCAACGCAATCGGGGTCATTCCAGGCGCCATCGGAGCATGGCGGCGCAGCGCCTTGATTGAAGCACAGGGATATTCGAAAGACACTCTTGCCGAGGATGCAGACCTTACGCTTTCGATCGAGCGCAATGGCTGGCGGGTTGTTGGTGAACCACGGGCACGTGCGTTGACAGAGGCGCCTGAAACCGTGCGTTCGTTCATGAAGCAGCGGTTCCGCTGGATGTTCGGAACCCTTCAGGTCGCTTGGAAGCATGCAAGGCGCCGCGGCCGCGGCCACGGGGTCACTCTTGTTGTCATTCCGAACGTGTTCGTATTCCAGTTTGGCTTCACGCTGCTCGCGCCCATTATGGATATCCTTCTCGTTATCGCCGTGGCCGGCGCCCTGATCGATGCGGAAAACGAGACGTCCGTCCTCCTCGCCAAATACTGGGTTTTCTTCCAGACGGTAGATGCGATTGCCGCTGCGGTCGGCATCGCCTTGAGTCATGAGCGAAGGAGCTGGCGGCTGCTCCCGCTCATTTTCCTGCAGAGATTTTGCTATCGCCAGCTTCTGTACGTGGTCGCTACCCGGGCATTACTGGCGGCGATCAAAGGACGGCTGGTTGGTTGGGGCAAGCTGGTTCGAACAGGGAGCGTGGCATTGCCGGCATCGCAAGACCTGCAAACGGGAGTGAAGACATCATGAGCCCGGCTGGACACTTATTTAGCCGCAAGGAATTGCTTTATCTGCTTATCGCAGCGACTTCCGCTACGACCATCCCGGCACGCGCGCAGACCGCTGCGCTGGCGCCCGCAGTCGTCGAGGCCGAAAGCACTCCCAATACCAACAACGCGCCGGCGTTCACCGTGGGCGATCGGCTCAAGATTACATTTTTCGAAACTCTGCGGTCAGATCCGGGGCGTAAGAACCTGTTGTCCAGTCTCATCGAGCATCCCGAACTGTCTGGCGAGTACGTGATACAGAATGACGGGCGGATCTTTCTTCCGTTCGTCGGTGATGTTCTGGTCGCCGGTCATACGCAGGCCGCGTTTGCCCGTTCGGTAGAGGCAGCCATCTCGGACTTATTCGGAAGTCCGATCAAATTGATCGTTCAGATTCTGGAGCGCGAGCCGATCTATGTGACTGGTCCGGTGGCAAGGCCCGGCACCTTCAAATACGTTCCGGGGATGACAGTCCTCCACGCTATTGCGCTCGCCGGGGGGGCCGATGGCACCTCAAACGATCAATGGAGCCGCTTCGAGATGACGCGAGAGCACGAGCGGATACAAAAATCCAGGGAGCGGCTGGCACGATTATTGGCGTCCAGAGATGTTCTAGTGGCCGAGCGCGACGGCAATAGACCAACACCATCGCAGCAGTTGATCGACCTGGTCGGAGAATCCGCCGGCTCGCGCATGATCGCCAAGGAAGAACAGATGCGCACGCTTGAATTGCATCGCCTCAGCAACGAGGAGGAAGCAATTGACGCTATAGACCAAGCATCGAGGAAAGAGCTGCGGGCGTTGCGCGAAAGAACAGCTCAGATCGAGATCTACCTAAAGGGGAAGAGCGAATACGTTCAGACCCTGAGCAACATGCGTACAAGCGGCGTCGTCACCGAGACGAATTTTCACGTGGCGCAAAGCGAACTGAACACCGTTCGGGAGCGCTGGCATGAGATCCGATCGACGATCGCGCAGCTCGAGCGAAAATTGATTGAGCTTCACCATCAGAAGACACGCGGTGAGTTCGATGAAAAGATCAAGCGGGAGCAGCTAATCAAGTCCGTGCAGAGCCAGATTATGGAGGAGCGGATCACGCAGGCGACGTTGGGCCGCTTGAACTTCGAGCAGATCGACGTCTCCAATGGCGGTTCCGGCAACGCGGCAATTCGCTTCCGGATCGTTCGACGCACTGCATCCGGCGTGGAGCACCTCGATTCGACCAGAACCTCGTTATTCGAGACCTTGTGGCCGGGAGACGTCCTGCAACTCGGACGGAGTTCGTCAACTACGGTAGGCGCCGCGGCAGACGCGGACCGTCGTACCGCCGGCCATCGCACTGAAGGAAGGAGTGTCGAATAGCCCGAAAAGCCACGTGCCCTGTCATTGCTTGCCGTGACATCCGAGATAGGCATCGCGCCCGCGACCAGGCGGCGTCGGCACTTCTGAAGCCGCCGCGCAATATCTCCGAATTCTCTCCCACCCGAGCTGGCTGTCCGGTTGCGTAAAGGCCCATTCCATCACTAGTGTCGTCTCAGGATAGTGGCCTGAGACAATCATGAGCGATGAAGCTTTGCAGCCTGGCGACCTGATTATCGTCACCGGCGCGGCCCAGGGAATTGGGCGCGCCATTGCGCTACGCCTCGCCGAAACGGGCGCAAGGCTTTGCCTGTGGGATGTCCTGGAGCAAAAGCTTGAAAGGACCGCCGAGGAGTGCCGGGAGCGCGGAGCGGAGGTCTTTCCCTCTGTCGTGGATATGAGCGATATCCGGGCGATCGAGACCGCGGCGCGCGACACGCTCGGCCGGCTCGGGACGCCCTATGCGCTTATCAATAATGCGGCGATCTTTCCTCGGTCGTTCGTCGTCGACATGGAACTCGACGAATGGGAGGGGGTCCTGCGGATCAACCTGACGGCGCCCTTCCTGCTCACGAAACTCTGCGCGCCCGCCATGGTGGCGGCGAGGCGCGGCGTGGTCATCAATGTCGCCTCGACGGTCGCACTGCGGGGCGATCCGCGCGGCGCACATTATGCGTCGTCCAAGGCCGGCCTGATCGCCCTGACTAAATCCTATGCGCAGGCTTTGGGACCGAGTGGCATCCGGGTGAATTGCATCCTTCCCGGCATCTCGGATACGGCACAGCCGCTCAACGGAATGACCCGCGAGGAGTTGCTCGCCAAGGGCCGCGATATCCCGCTCGGCCGCATCGGGCGGGCCGAGGACATGGTGGGAATCGTCGCCTTCCTGCTCGGTCCCGAGGCGCTCTACATCAGCGGCCAGTCGATCGCGATCAACGGCGCGGCGATGGCTATCCCGTAAATTCCGGTGTCGGGCTCCCGGTGACTTTGGACAAGTCGAGTTCCGACGGGGTCACGAGAACGCAGTCACCGTCAGCGTAGACCCACGCCCCGGTAACAAAGCGCGCGCCGCCGAATGCGACAGGCACGCCGTGGTGACCCGTCACGGTCAGCCAGC
>NZ_DATMRV010000138.1:0-9282 GCF_035565795.1 Pseudorhodoplanes sp. | reverse complement strand
GTTGCAGGACGTGTTGCTTCAGCATCGCATCGAAGTCGTCTGCCTCGCCGGTTTCATGCGAATCCTCACCGCGTGGTTTGTGGGACAATGGCCGAACCGGATGCTCAACATCCATCCGGCGCTCCTCCCCGCCTTCAAGGGACTCGATACGCACCGGCGGGCCATCGAAGCCGGCGTGCGCGACCATGGCGCGACCGTGCACTTCGTCGTGCCTGAAATGGATTCCGGACCGATCATCGCGCAGGGCCGCGTACCGGTTCTGCCGGGTGACACCGAGGATGAGCTGGCGAAACGTGTGCTTGCGGTCGAGCACCGCATCTATCCGCTCGCGCTGAATCTCGTCGCGGCGGATCGCGTGCATGTGAAGGGCGAGCGCTGCGTCATCTCCGGCGCGATCAGCACCGCGGAAGCAGCGTATCTGCCGGCGCAATAAAAAAACCCCGGATAATCCGGGGTTAGAAAAGTCGGCGCGGACAAGCCGCACGTTTTGAAAATGGACTAAGCCACCTTGAGATTTTCCGCGGACTCTTTGCCGCGATTGCTCACGAGTTCGAACTCGATCGACTGTCCTTCGTTCAGGGTCGAGAGCCCTGCCCGCTCAACAGCGGAGATGTGTACGAACACGTCCTTGTTGCCTGTGGTCGGCTTGATGAACCCATAGCCTTTGGTCGGGTTGAACCATTTGACGGTACCCTTCGGCATCGTCTGTCTCCTGGTCTGCAGTCAGAGATGACGCCCGCTACGTTGCCGCATCGACGCCACAACCCGGCTTTTGGGGGATCCGAACGATCACGTCGCGACGAAGCGGAGCGGGAGGCGAAGGAAACCAAAGTCAGATTGCACGTCGAGGCAATCGCAAGATTGCGGCTTATCCAAGACAGCACAGTCTTTGTGCATCGTCACATCATCGCGACTGCGAGGGTAAAGATCCCGATGAAAACACACGTGCAGTCGGATTCAATTTTGCTGCAAATCCGCATGCACAATCGCGCATGCGACGCATTCGCGTATCACGCCAGACGACGAATCCAGACCTTGTTGTCATGGAACGCGGCGCCCCCATAGGGTGCGATCGCATCGGCCCCCGTTAGTGAATTGATGCCGCAGCCATCTTCGTATGCAGTATTCGGCCAGATCGATTCCGCGATCACAACGCCGCGCCGCACACCATCGAACAGTTTTGCGTGGAGTTTCACCGTGCCGCGCTTGTTCCCGACCGCGATGCGATCGCCATCGGCAATATTGTACGCCGCCGCATCATCGGGATGCAGCATCAGCGTCGGACGCCCTTCCCGCTTCACCGAAGCGGGCGTCTCGTTGAATGTGGAGTTGAGGAACTGCCGTGCCGGGGACGTCGCAAGACGAAACGGGTGTTCAGCATCGGCGATCTCGGTTACCTCCCAGTAATCCGGCAGCACCGGCATCTGTGCGACCGGACCTGCGGTCCATGGCGACTTGAACGGCACCGTCGGCCAATCCGGCTTGAAACGGAATTTGCCGTCCGGCCATTTGAAACCGTCGAGATAATGCGCCTTTTCGAACGGCGGCTGGCAGTCGATCCAGCGCTCGCGCTCGAGCCGTTCGAGATCGCCCCAGCCGGAACTTTTCAGCGTCCAGTCGATGATCTCGCGTGGCGTGAGATCGAACCCTTCGTGCGTCACACCAAGCCGCTTCGCGAGGCCGCAGATCACATCGTGATTGCTGCGACATTCCCCCGGCGCATCGATCAGCTTCGGTCCGAGCAGGATGTATTGGCTGCCGCCAGCCTGATAGACGTCGTCGTGTTCCATGAACATGGTCGCAGGCAGCACGATGTCCGCGACCGAAGCGGTTTCGGTCATGAACTGCTCGTGCACGCAGACGAACAGATCGTCGCGCGCGAAACCGCGCTTCACTACATTCTGGTCGGGTGCAACGGAGACCGGATTGGTATTCTGGACGAGCAGCGCCGTCACTGGCGGACCGCCGAACAGCGCGTCGCGATCACCGTCAAGGATGGCGCCGATCTTCGACTGATCAAGCATGCGCACCGACGGATCGGTGAGCTCCGGCGCTTCGATCATGCTCTTGTTCCAGTGATAGATCGCGCCGTTATTGTGAAACGCGCCACCGCCTTCGTATTGCCAGGCGCCGGTCACCACCGGGATACAGCTCGCCGCATGCATGTTAACCGCGCCGTTGCGCGAACGCGAGAAACCGTAGCCAAGCCGGAAGAACGAGCGCTTGTTTTCTTTCACAAGCCGCGCAAACTCCTCGATCGTCTCGACCGGACAGCCGGTGATCGCAGATGCCCATTCCGGCGTTCGCGTCTTCACATGTGCTTCGAGCTCACGCGGCGCATCGCTGTAGCGATCGAGATAATCCCAATCGGCGGCGCCGTCGCGGAACAGGCAATGCATGATCGCGCAGGCGAGCGCACCATCGGTGCCGGGCTTCACCAGTACCGGCAGATCGGCCTGCTGCATGGTGCCGTTCATGTAGATATCGATCGCGACGATCTTCGCGCCGCGCTCTTTGCGCGCACGCGCCGCATGCGTCATCACGTTGACCTGGGTCGAGACCGGGTTGGTTCCCCAGATCACGACAAGGTCGGACTTCGCCATTTCGCGCGGATCGGCGCCGGCGAGCTTGCCGGTGCCGGCCATGAATCCCGTCCAGGCCGGGTTGACGCAGATGGTCGTCTGAAAGCCGGAATACTTCTTCGCGTGGCGCAAACGATTGATGCCGTCGCGCATCACGAGGCCCATCGTGCCGGCGTAGAAGTACGGCCACACGGTTTCCGGGCCGTAGCGCACTTCAGCCTTCAGGAATTGTTCGGCGACAATATCGAGCGCGTCATCCCAGCCGATGGGCTCGAACGCGCCCTCGCCCTTCGCTCCCTTGCGGTGGAGCGGCCGGGTCAAACGGTCCGGGTGATGAATGCGGTCGGCATAGCGGGCGACCTTCGCGCAGACCACGCCCGCGGTGTAGGCGTTCTCGTCCGCGCCGCGCACCCGCCCGATGCGGACGCCATCATGAACCTCGACCTCGAGCGCGCAGGTCGACGGGCAATCGTGCGGACAGGCCGACGCGCGGGTGACAAGCGAAGGGGCGGAATGATGGATGTTCATCCCGCCCCTCTTAGCATTATTTGTGCCTGAACGAGATGTCGCTCAGTGCTTGTGCGGGAATTCTTCCGGCCCGGGCGGATCGATCACCAGCGGAGCATCCAGCATCTTCTTGTTGTGCGCCTGCCGCAGCCAGTAGCCCAGCCCGATTACGAACAACGCCCCGGCAGCCGCCGCCCAGTAATGCAGCGTATGCATCTGATCGGGCGTGAGGATGCGTTCGAGCGCCGGATCCTTCGCCATGATGTCACCGGCGACCCAGCCGAGCAGTGCCGCGCCGGCCCAGACCAGGATCGGGAACCGGTCAAGCAGCGACATCAGCAGAGCTGAACCGGCCACGATGAGCGGGATCGAGGTCACGAGTCCGAAGATGATCAGCGCCATCTTGATCGACTCGGCATGGGCCGGGTCGACACGGATGCCGGCGGTTTCGGCGGCCGCCGCAATGGCGATCACGTTGTCGAGCGACATGACGATGTCGGCAATGGCGACGATGCGGACCGCGCGCCAGAGGTTGTCGGCCGCCGCAACCTTGCCCTCGCCGTGATCCTCTTCGGGAACCACCAGCTTCACGGCAACCCAGAGCAGCAGCACACCGCCGACGAGTTTCAGGAACGGATAGCCCATGGCCTGGGCCACCACGAGGGTGAAGACGATGCGCAGCAGCACGGCAACGCCGGCGCCGAGGATCATGCCCCAGAACCGCTCTTTCGGCGGCAGCATCCGGCAGGCCAGCGCGATCACGACCGCGTTGTCACCCGACAGAATGATATTGATCCCGATAATTTGCCCCGCAGCCACCCAGAAGGCCGGCGAGAGCATGTCCGCCCAAAGCGATCCCACCCGGATACCCCTTTCTTTCTTCGGAAAAGAAAGGGGTATCTACGACCGTAAATCTACCGTGGCAACGGGGCGTCGTGTCTCAGGTGATAGAAAAGTCCTATCAGCCTACGATTTCATTGCCGGAAAAGAACTGAGCGATCTCCTTCGCCGCCGTATCGGCCGCGTCGGAACCGTGGACCGAGTTCTCGCCGACCGACTTCGCATAGAGCTTGCGGATGGTGCCGTCGGCCGCCTTGGCGGGGTCGGTCGCGCCCATGATCTCGCGGTATTTCGCAATCGCATTCTCGCCTTCCAGCACCTGGACCACCACCGGAGCCGAGGTCATGAAGGCAACGAGTTCGCCAAAGAACGGACGCTCGCGGTGAACGCCGTAAAACGTTTCGGCCTCGGCCTTGGACATGCGGATGCGCTTCTGCGCGACGATGCGCAGACCAGCCTTCTCGATGACGGCGTTGATGGCACCGGTCAGGTTTCGCTCGGTGGCATCCGGCTTGAGAATCGAAAAGGTGCGCTCGATCGCCATAGGGTGACGTCCTTTGAAGATGCTTGGGAATGAAGCCCGGAATGGGTGCGAGCGGGCTTATAGCCATGCACCTTTGCCACGGCAAGACAGCCCCGCGTCGTCCTGCCGCACCCGACTTTCCTGCAACGTCCTGAACCCGCGCGCCTTTTCGGCTTCCCGGATGCTTCGAACCTAATCCGCATGGGGCGCGACAGACGGTGAGGATGTGAGCACCACATCCATCACAGGAGAGACCCTCATGTTCCGCAAGACGATCCTTGGCCTGGCTGCCGGTGCTGCGCTCGTGACTGCCGCGCTCGCCCCGACCGCTGCTTCGGCCCACTACTACGGCTATGGCTACAAGAGCTACGGCTATTACGGTGGCTACAACAGCTACTACAAGCCGTACTACGGCTATCGCTACTACAAGCCGTACTATCGTTCGTACAACTATTACTACTAAGCACGCTGCGCCTTGATGGCGTCGTGCTGAGCCCGGCCTCTCACACGAGGCCGGGCTTTGCATTTTGGCAGGGACGAACTGCCCCGATCCGCAACGACGACGCTTAACGCAGCCGAACAATCCTGGCCTGCGACAGGCTGCGACAAATATTGCGCAGTTTTAATCCGCCATCGCTGAACGCCTTTTGCTCTCCCGGCGACTGATCTGCACCGGATGCGATCGGGCATCCAGAACAGGAGATTTTGAAATGTTTCGCACCACCGCAATCGCGCTCGCCGCTATCGCCTCCGTCGGCATCGCGTCGCTCGCATCCACCGCTCCGGCGGCCGCACATGGCTGGCACGGCCATCATCATCACCATCACCACGCTCACTGGCACAAGCCGATCGTGCACGTGCATGTCGATTGCTGGCAGAAGGTGTGGGTCAAGACCTATCACGGCGGCTTCTGGAAAACCGTCAACGTCTGCCGCTGAAGACATTGCGCAGACGATCGTGCCGGGAGGCAGAGAGCCCCGGATCCCTCATGAGGGACCGGGGCTTCTTCTTCGGTGATCCAAACGATGACTTGATGATACGCGCGAGGTCGGCAGCAGCTAGATCAGCGCGATCAGGCGCACCGGCCCGCCGGTGGCGTCCTTTACCTTCGCAGCACCGACCACAAGCGTCGCGCCTGACGGCGGCACCAGATCCAGTGCAGCGACATTCTCCAGGCCCCAGCGTCCCGATGGCAGCCACGTGTAATGCGTCTTGAAATCCTTCGAGGCGCCATGGTCGAGCGACAAAGTATCGACCGCCAGTCCAATCACCTTGCGCTCGGTCATCAGCCATTGCGCCGCATCAGGCGACACGCCGGGGAAATGGAAAGAGCCGGCGGCGTCCTTACCTGTGAATTTCGCGCTGTCGGCCACATAGCGCGCCCAGCCCGAATGCATGGCCACACACGCATTGTCCGGGATGCGCCCGTGTTTCGTCTCGTATGCGGCGAGATCGCCGCGCGTCATCTGGTAGTCGGTGTTCTTCGCGGCCTGCTCCGTGACATCGACCACGGCGAGCGGCACGACAAATGACGCGGCGTCGATCCGGTCGGCGGTCGCGCCATTCTCGGAAAAATGGATCGGCGCATCGAGATGCGTGCCGGCGTGCTCCACGATGCGCCACCAATACAGGTTGAAGCCGTCCCTCTTGAGATCGAACTGCTTCTGCATCTCGATCCCCGGCACGCCGAAGAATGTCGGAAAGTCCGGCGACATCGTATGCGTGAGATCGATCACGCGCCGAAAGCTGCGTTCCTGCGCAAGGGCCGGCGGCGGCGCGACCGCGGTCGCGGCGAATGTCGCCGCAGCGCTTGCCCCCGCTCCTCTGAAAAATCCGCGACGGGTCAGCGCGGCGCGCACCGCTTCTTCACATCCGGGCAGGCACATCGGCAACTCCCTCCGATCGACAGGATACGCGTCACCGTGCGCCCCGCGCAGGGCCGGCGCGTGCAGCCCGCATCATGAACCCCGACGCGTATGCGCGCCAGATGGCAGCCCGATCTTGATTGGGAGGCTGGCCGAGACCGCGCGAGGAGCAAAAGGCTCTACTCGGCGTTATCTCGGGACCATGGGAGCCGCAACGACGCGTCCGGCTCATGCGCGATCATTTGATCGATCGCAGACAGCATTCGGCCCGGGAGGATGTCCACCCGGGCCGATGTAAACTCGTTACTTCTTCTTCTTCTTCGCAGCTTTCTTCTTCTTGGCCTTCTTCGCCATAGCGTCCTCTTTCAGGTTTGAGATGAAACGCCACTCGAGCAGCCGGAGGGCTAGCCCCGCATCAATGTCCAGTGATTCGCGAAAAGAGTCACTGTCATCGACGTGTCTTCAATCATCCCCAGTATTCTTTTCCTCACGGAAATGGCGCTCCGGACCTGAATTTCGCCGCGAAACGCAGGCGCTGAACCGCGTGCACGAGCACGGTTGATCTCGCGGAAGCGATTCGTCACAAACGCGCCCGCATGCTGACCATCGAAAACCTCACCGTCCGGGTCGCAGGACGCCTTCTGATCGACGACGCATCGGTGCGTGTCCCCGCGGGCAGCCGCACCGGCCTCGTCGGGCGCAACGGAACCGGCAAGACCACGCTCTTCAACGTCATCACCGGCGATCTCGCATCGGAATCCGGCAGCCTCAGGGTGCGCCAGCGCGCGCGGGTCGGACGCCTTCTGCAGGAAGCGCCGAGTGGACCGGACAGCCTGATCGACATCGTTCTTGCCGCCGATCGGGAGCGCGCCTCGCTGCTCGCCGAGGCCGAGCACGCAACCGACGCCGACCGCATCGCCGAGATCCATACGCGGCTTGCCGACATCGATGCGCATTCCGCGCCCGCGCGCGCAGCCGCGATCCTCTCCGGCCTTGGCTTTTCGACCGCGGACCAGGCCCGCGCGGTCTCTGAATTCTCCGGCGGATGGCGCATGCGCGTCGCGCTCGCGGCCACACTGTTCGCGGAGCCCGATCTCCTGCTTCTGGACGAACCGACCAACTACCTCGACCTTGAAGGTACGCTCTGGCTGGAAGACCACCTCGCCCGCTACCCGCACACGGTGCTGGTCATCAGCCACGACCGCGATCTCCTCGACAACGCGGTGGACTCCATTCTCCACCTGGAGAACGGCAAGCTCACCTTCTATCGCGGCGGCTATTCATCGTTCGAGCGCCAGCGCCGCGAGCGCCAGATGCTGGATGCGAAGTTCGCCAAGAAACAGGAAGCCCAGCGCAAGCACCTTCAGGCCTTCGTCGATCGCTTCCGCGCGAAGGCATCCAAGGCGCGTCAGGCCCAGTCACGACTGAAGATGCTCGCCAAGCTCGAGCCGGCCTCGGCGATGGTCAGCGATGACGTGCGCCCGATCGTATTGCCTGCGCCGGACAAGACATTATCGCCGCCGATCCTCGCCCTCGATGGCGTGTCGGTCGGCTACGAGCCGGGCAAGCCGGTGCTGCGCAATCTGTCGCTGCGCATCGATGACGACGACCGCATCGCCCTGCTCGGCGCCAACGGCAACGGCAAGTCGACGCTGGTCAAACTGCTCGCCGAGCGCCTTGCGCCGATGGGCGGCTCCATCACCCGCGCCGACAAGCTCCGCACCGCCTATTTCGCGCAGCACCAGCTCGATGAATTGCGTCCCAAGGACAGCGTCTACGATCATGTCCGTCGCCTGATGCCGGACGAGCCCGAGGCCAAGGTCCGCGCCAAGGCCGGCGCGATCGGATTTTCTGCGCAGCGTGCCGATGCCGCGGTCGAGACGTTGTCGGGCGGCGAGAAGGCGCGGCTGATGCTCGGGCTCGCCACTTTCGGCGGTCCGCATCTCGTCATCCTCGACGAACCGACCAACCATCTCGATATCGACAGCCGTGCGGCGCTGATCGAGGCGATCAATGATTATCCCGGCGCGGTGATCCTGGTCTCGCACGATCGCTACCTGCTTGAGGCCAGCGTCGACCGGCTCTGGATCGTACAGAACGGCGGGGTCTCGGCGTATGACGGCGATCTCGACGATTACCGCCGGCTCATCCTGTCGGGCGAAGGCAGCGATACGCGCAAGGGCGCAGCCGCAAAGGATGCAGCGCCGAAAGCCGGCACGGAAAGCCGCAAGAACTCCGCTCAGAAGCGTTCGGAACTTGCGGCCTTGCGCAAGCGCGTCTCCGCGGCCGAGGTGCTGACGCAGAAGCTTCACGCCCGGATCGAACAGCTCGACGCAACGCTCGCGACCCTGTTCGCGAGCGATCCGGTCAAGGCCGGTCAGCTTGCCAGGGAGCGCGCGGACGCCGCCGACAGACTGGCCGAAGCCGAGGAGGAATGGCTGAACGCGAGCGCCGAGCTGGAAGCCGCCTCGCTCTGATCGAAAGCCTCACCGCAGGCAATCCATGGCCGATCGAAACCGGCCATGGAGGATGCGCAGCGCCACCGCTTTATTGCTGGATCTTGGCGTCCTTGATGACCTTGGCCCACATGTCGAGTTCGGACTTGATCCGCTTTGCTGCTTCGTCCGGCGTCGTGCCGAGCGGCGAGAAGCCGAACACGTCGAGCTTCTGAACCACATCCGGCGTATTCACGGCCTTGACGATTTCCTTGTTCAGAAAATCGATGATGGGCTTCGGCGTGCCGGCGGGCGCAAGCGCAAGAAGGATCGTCTCCGCCTCCTGACCCGGCAGCCCCGCCTCCGTCATGGTCGGCACATCCGGCAATGCAGACACGCGCTTGGGACCGACGATCGCCAGCGCACGAAGATCGCCCGATTTGACCAGCGGAATCGCCGGCGGCAACGCAGCGAACACGATCGGCGTATGGCCCGCGACGGCCGATTGCAGCGCCGGACCACCGCCTGCG
>NZ_DATMRV010000137.1:0-23909 GCF_035565795.1 Pseudorhodoplanes sp. | reverse complement strand
CAAACGATGGAAGTCGTCAGCCCCGAAGATATGCAGCGGCGGTGGAATGATGAGACGGGCGCCTGAGGCGAGCCCGCAGCAGGATCGGAAAGGAACCGGCGATGGACAGAGTTCAGAAGACGGAGGAGGTCATCCTGCTGGCGGCGGATGAAGGGCGCAGATACGGCATGGGCGACCTGACCGCGATCTTCAAGGTCGACGAAGCCGAAAGCGGCTGCCGATACTCGGTCTCCGAATGGCTTCTCGACCCCGGCTTCGAAGGCGTGGGACCGCATAGTCACCAAGCCAATGAGGAACTGTTCCACGTGCTGGACGGCGAGCCCGAAATCCTGATCGGCGACTCCTGGACCGTGGTAGCCAAGGGCACGTTCGTGCGCATACTGGCACAGACTATGCACGATTTTCACAATCGCAGGTCACGCCCGGTGAGACTGCGTCATGCGGCTTCGGGCCAACAGACTGGACCTGACATTCATGGCGGGTGCGCCCGAATTTCCCGAATGCCATGTAAGACCGATATGGAGTGAACGGCTTCTCGTCGCGCTTCTCGCGCGCCATCCGCTTCGTGATGGGACAGGCGTAACTTGGGCCGATCTGGCGGGCGACACTTTCATAGTGCGGCATTGCGGCACCGGGCCGCAGGTGCATGACCACATTGTCACGCGCCTTGTCGGCAACGCACAGGATCTGTCGATTCTGCGCTTTGAAGTTGATCGTATCACGCTTCTGTCGAAGGTTGCGCAGGGTTATGGCGTCACCATTGCCGGCGAAGCGACAACGCTCCTGTAAGCGCCCGGCGTGACGTTCCTGCGGATCCTCGACGAACCCGAACCGATGCCTTTTCCGCGATCTGGCCCCTCACAATCGCAGTCCGGCTATCTGAAGCCTTCTCGACCTTGCGCGTCGAATGAGTCGATCGGGCCAGTCGGCATGAATTGTTCGCCAATCCCTACCTCCTATTCCCGCTTCGACCCATCCTATTTGCCGCCGATAGTATCCGGCGGCCCTCCGGCATCCTCTTTCCTGTTGCCTCCCGCGAAAACGCCCATTCTCTGAACGGCTCCGTCTCTCTTTTCGACTGGAGCCCGTATGCGCGGAGGCAGAATCCTATGGGGGCAAATCGCCGTCGTCTTCACCATCGTTCTGGTGATGACGTGGGCCGCGACGCAATGGGTAGCCTTCCGCCTCGGCTTCCAACCGCAACTTGGCAATGCCTGGTTCGAGCTGGCGGGCCTGCCCGTCTATTATCCGCCTGCCTTCCTCTGGTGGTGGTTTTCCTTCGACGCCTATGCGCCGGGCATCTTCATGGAGGGCGGCATCATCGCCATGTCAGGCGGCTTTCTCGCCATCGCCGCCGCCATCCTCATGTCGATCATTCGGGCGCGGGAAGCGCGCAACGTCGCCACCTACGGATCGGCGCGGTGGGCCGAGGACAAGGAAATCCGCGCGGCCGGATTGCTCGGCCCCGATGGCGTCGTGCTCGGCAGGCATAGCCATGACTATTTGCGTCACAATGGTCCCGAGCATGTCTTATGTTTCGCCCCGACGCGCAGCGGCAAAGGTGTCGGGCTGGTCGTTCCCAGCCTCTTGACCTGGCCCGGCTCCGTCATCGTCCACGACATCAAGGGGGAAAACTGGACGCTCACAGCCGGCTTCCGGGCGAAGCACGGCCGCGTCCTGCTGTTCGATCCCACCAATGCGAAATCCGCCGCCTACAACCCGCTGCTGGAGGTGCGGCAGGGCGAATGGGAAGTCCGCGACGTTCAGAATATAGCGGATATTCTGGTCGATCCCGAAGGGAGCTTGGACAAGCGCAACCATTGGGAAAAGACCAGCCATAGCTTGCTTGTCGGCGCGATCCTGCACGTCCTCTACGCGGAGAAGGACAAGACGCTGGCGGGCGTCGCCAACTTCCTGTCCGACCCGCGCCGCCCGGTGGAAGCCACCTTGCGCGCGATGATGGATACGCCGCACCTGGGCGAAGCCGGCGTTCATCCCGTCATCGCGTCGTCGGCGCGCGAGTTGCTGAACAAGAGCGAGAACGAACGCAGCGGCGTGCTGTCCACCGCCATGTCGTTCTTGGGCCTATACCGTGATCCCGTCGTCGCGCGGGTAACATCGCGCTGCGACTGGCGCATTGCCGATCTGGTCGGCAGCAAGGAGCCGGTCAGTCTCTACCTCGTCGTCCCGCCATCCGACATCAACCGCACCAAGCCCCTCATAAGGCTCATCCTCAACCAAGTCGGCCGCCGGTTGACCGAGGATTTGAGCACGTCCGGCAAGCGCCATCGCCTCTTGTTGATGCTGGACGAGTTTCCGGCCCTCGGCCGCCTGGATTTCTTTGAATCCGCGCTCGCCTTCATGGCCGGCTACGGGATCAAATCCTTCTTGATCGCGCAGAGCCTCAACCAGATCGAGAAGGCTTACAGCGTCAATAACAGCGTCCTGGACAACTGCCACGTCCGCGTTGCCTTCGCCGCGAACGACGAGAGGACCGCGAAACGGATCAGCGATGCACTCGGCACCGCGACCGAAATGCGCGACTCCACCAATTATGCCGGCCATCGACTGGCCCCATGGTTGGGCCACCTCATGGTCTCGCGGCAGGAGACCGCGCGGCCGCTGCTGACGCCGGGCGAAGTGATGCAGCTTCCGCCCACCGACGAAATCGTCATGGTCGCGGGAACGCCGCCGATCCGGGCCAGCAAGGCGCGCTACTTCGGGGATGCGCGGTTCATGGAACGCATCCTGCCGCCGCCCGATCCGGCCGCGGGCGCAGCCGTCGCGCCGATGCCGCTGTCCGACGACTGGACGAGCCGCATTGTCGCGCCGGAAAGCCCAGCCGCTGCAAACCCGGCGGACGAGACCGGGGGCGATCCCGCAAACGCCGGCATCCGCCGCGAGCCGGAATTGCCCGACCATGAGGAAGTCGTTCCGCCGCCTTCGCCGCCGGCGCAGGAGTTCGAGCTGCTGGACGACGAGCCGGACATTGATGCGGCCAAGGCCCGCGCAATGCGCCAGCGCATGCGGATGGTCGCCCGCCAGGTCTCCATGAATCCCGACGATGGGATTGAACTTTGAGGACACGCCCATGCCTACCCGAACCCGCATGAACGTCTATTTCGACCCGGACCTGCTCAAGCAGGTCAAGGCGCTGGCGCTGCGCCGCAAGGTCTCGCAATCCACCATCATCGAAGCTGCCGTTGCATCTTTCCTGACCGGCGATTCCGCCGAACAGCTCGAAGCCGCCATGTCGCGCCGCCTGGATAAGCTCGGCCGCCAGATCGACACGCTTGACGAAGATCTCGCCGTGCTCGGCGAGACCGTCTCGCTGTTCGTCCAATTCTGGCTGACCTTCGCTCCGCCAATGTCGGAAGGCGCACAGGCCGCCGCCCGCACGAAAGGCTTGGAACGGTTCGAGGGCTTCATGCAGACGCTCGGCCGGCGACTGGCGACGGGCGACAGGTTCCTCAAGGAATTGTCGCGCGACATCGAATCGCCGCCCGCCGATTCGCTTCCGGCGGACGCCGCCCGCGACTAACCCTGAAACGGCAACCCATCCTATTTGCCGCCGATGGCCGCCGATCACCGCCGCCGCTTAGATAGTTGTTGAGTCGGCCCAAAATCAGGTTCTTTTAATCGACCCCGATCCGGGGACCGCCTGTCGCGCGCCCCGAGAAGAAGCGGGGCCGACATGACCACCAACCATCATAGACCGGAAGCCATCGCGCGCGGCGCACGCATGCTGCGCACGGCGCTCGGCCCGGCCATCGCCCAGCTTCTCGAAGACCCCATCGTGGTCGAGGTGATGCTGAATCCCGACGGCCGCCTTTGGGTGGACCGCCTGTCCGAAGGGCTGGCCGATACCGGCGAGCGCCTGTCCGCCGCCGATGGCGAACGCATCGTTCGGCTCGTCGCCCATCATGTCGGCGCGGAGGTTCACGCGCGCAATCCTCGCGTTTCCGCCGAGCTGCCCGAGAGCGGCGAACGGTTCGAGGGTTTGCTGCCGCCCGTCGTCGCCGCACCGGCCTTCGCCATCCGCAAGCCGGCCAGCATCGTGTTCACCCTGGACGACTATGTGGCGGCCGGCATCATGACCGCCGATCAGGCCGCGACGTTGCGCGCCGCCGTTGCATCCCGCGCCAATATCCTGGTCGCCGGCGGCACCAGCACCGGCAAGACGACCTTGACCAACGCGATCCTGGCCGAAGTCGCCAAGACGGCGGATCGCGTCGTCATCATCGAGGACACGCGGGAACTGCAATGCGCCGCGCCGAACGTGGTGGCGATGCGGACCAAGGATGGCATCGCTTCCCTGTCCGATCTGGTGCGGTCCTCGCTGCGCCTGCGTCCCGACCGCATCCCCATCGGAGAGGTGCGCGGCGCGGAAGCGCTCGACCTGCTCAAAGCATGGTCAACCGGCCATCCCGGCGGCATCGGCACGATTCACGCCGGCTCCGGCATCGGCGCGCTGCGCAGGCTGGAACAGCTCATTCTAGAGGCTGTCGTCACCGTCCCTCGCGCGCTCATCGGCGAGACCATCGACCTTGTTGCCGTCCTTGCCGGTCGCGGTTCCGCGCGCCGGTTGGCCGAACTCGCCCGCGTCGAGGGTCTTGGGCCGGATGGTGACTATCGCATCACCCCCGCAACCAGCCCGAAAGGAGACCCCGAATGATCCATCACGCCTTGCGTCTGCGCCGCCAGCTCGCCACGGCCGCCGCCGTCACCACCGTCAGTCTGTTCATGGCCCCGGCCGCCTATGCGTCCGGTTCGTCGATGCCGTGGGAAGCGCCCCTTCAAAGCATCCTCCAGTCCATTGAGGGGCCGGTCGCCAAAATTATCGCGGTCATTATCATCATCGTGACCGGCTTAACCCTCGCGTTCGGCGATACGAGCGGTGGGTTCAGGCGATTGATTCAGATCGTTTTCGGTCTGTCGATTGCCTTCGCCGCATCGAGCTTCTTCCTGTCGTTCTTTTCGTTCGGCGGCGGGGCGCTCATCTGATGGCGGGCGGCCTCGAACAGCTCGACGCGGTGCCGGGCTTCACCGTCCCGGTCCACCGGGCGCTGACCGAGCAGATTTTGCTCGGCGGCGCACCGCGCTCCATTGCCATCATGAACGGGACGCTGGCGGGGGCCGTGGGCCTCGGCCTGCGTCTCTGGCTGGTCGGCCTCGCCATCTGGGCCATCGGCCATTTCGCCGCCGTATGGGCGGCGAAGCGCGATCCCCAATTCGCCGAGGTCGGGCGGCGGCATCTGCGCGTCCCCGGTCATCTGACGGTGTGAGGGCGCGACCATGATGAACCTTGCCGAATACCGCCGCACCGCCTCGCGCCTCGCCGACTATCTGCCCTGGGCGGCGCTGGTCAGCGCGGGCGTCGTCTTGAACAAGGACGGCAGCTTTCAGAGGACCGCGAAGTTTCGCGGTCCCGATCTGGATTCCGCCGTCGCCGCCGAGCTGGTCGCCGTCGCCGGCCGCATCAACAACGCCGTGCGCCGTCTCGGCTCGGGCTGGAGCATCTTTGTCGAGGCGCAGCGCAATCCGGCCGCGACCTATCCCGACAGCATTTTTCCCGACGCCGCGTCCGCGCTGGTCGATGCCGAGCGCAAGGCGGCGTTCGAGGAAGCCGGCGCGCATTTCGTTTCCGGTTACTTCCTCACCTTCCTCTATCTGCCGCCCGCCGAGGAAGCCGCCCGCGCCGAAACCTGGCTCTACGAGGGCCGCGACAAGGCCGGCGTGGACCCTTGGGAAATCCTGCGCGGCTTCATCGACCGCACCGACCGCGTGCTGGCGCTTCTGGATGGTTTCATGCCCGAGTGCCGTTGGCTCGATGACGGCCAGACGTTCACCTACCTCCATTCTACCATCTCGACCAACCGGCATCGCGTGCGCGTGCCGGAAGTGCCGATGTATCTGGACGCGCTGTTGGCGGACCAGCCGCTGACCGGCGGGCTGGAGCCGCGCCTTAGCGACGCACATCTGCGCGTCCTGACCATCGTGGGATTCCCGACCGCCACGACGCCGGGCCTCTTGGACGAAATGAACCGCCTGCCTTTCCCCTACAGGTGGAGCACGCGCGCCATTCTGCTCGACAAGACGGACGCCACCCGGTTGCTCACCAAAATTCGCCGCCAGTGGTTTGCGAAGCGAAAGAGCGTCGCGGCGATTCTGAAAGAGGTGATGACCAACGAGGCATCCGCCCTGGTGGACACCGACGCCGCCAACAAGGCGCTCGACGCCGACATGGCGTTGCAGGAACTCGGCGCGGACGTGACGGGCATGGCCTATGTCACCGCGACCGTCACGGTTTGGGATGCCGATCCGCGCCTAGCCGACGAGAAATTGCGGCTGGTCGAGAAGATCGTTCAGGGCCGTGACTTCACCGCCATGCCCGAAACGGTCAACGCGGTCGATGCCTGGCTCGGCTCGATCCCCGGCCATGCCTACGCCAACGTGCGGCAACCGCCCATCAGCACATTGAATCTCGCCCACATGATCCCGCTTTCGGCGGTGTGGGCGGGGCCGGAACGGGATGACCATCTCGGTGCGCCCCCCTTGCTCTACGGCAAGACCGAGGGAAGCACCCCGTTCCGGTTGTCATTGCATGTCGGCGACGTGGGCCACACCCTTGTCGTCGGCCCCACAGGCGCGGGCAAGAGCGTCTTGCTCGCCCTCATGGCGCTCCAGTTCCGGCGCTATGCCGGCTCGCAGGTGTTTGCCTTCGATTTCGGCGGCAGCATCCGCGCCGCCGCGCTCGCCATGGAAGGCGATTGGCACGACCTGGGCGGCGGGCTGACCGATGGGGCAGAGGCGTCCGTCTCGCTCCAGCCGCTTGCACGTATCCACGACACCTATGAACGCGCCTGGGCGGCCGACTGGATCACCACGATCCTCATGCGCGAGGGGCTGACCATCACGCCCGAGGTGAAGGAATATCTTTGGACGGCGCTGACCTCGCTCGCGTCCGCGCCGGTCGAGGAACGGACCATCACCGGCTTGAGCGTGCTGCTCCAGTCGAACAATCTCAAACATGCACTTCGACCCTATTGCATCGGCGGCGCTTATGGCCGGTTGCTCGATGCCGAAAGCGAACAGCTCGGCGCGGCCGATGTGCAAGCCTTCGAGATCGAGGGGCTTGTCGGCAGCGGCGCGGCTCCGGCCGTCCTGTCCTATCTTTTCCATCGCATCGGCGACCGGCTCGACGGCCGCCCGACGCTGCTCATCATAGATGAAGGCTGGCTTGCGCTGGACGACGAGGGTTTCGCTGGCCAGCTACGCGAATGGCTGAAAACGCTGCGTAAGAAAAACGCATCGGTCATCTTCGCCACGCAAAGCCTGTCCGACATCGACGGCAGCAACATCGCGCCCGCCATTATCGAAAGCTGCCCGACGCGGCTCCTGCTGCCGAACGAGCGGGCCATAGAGCCGCA
The DNA here is from genome assembly GCF_035565795.1 of Pseudorhodoplanes sp. GTDB lineage: Bacteria > Pseudomonadota > Alphaproteobacteria > Rhizobiales > Xanthobacteraceae > Pseudorhodoplanes. Next base: position 16,479 of record NZ_DATMRV010000137.1, on the reverse strand, counting down.
AATCACCGCCATCTATCGCCGCTTCGGGCTGAATGACAGGCAGATTGAGCTTGTCGCCCGCGCGACACCGAAACGCGAATATTATTGTCAATCGCGGCGCGGCAACAGGCTGTTCGAGCTGGGCCTGTCCGAAGTCGGCCTCGCGCTCTGCGCCGCATCCGCCAAATCCGACCAGACCGAAATCGCGCGCATCTTTGCCGAACACGGCCGCGCCGGATTCCTTGCGGCCTGGCTGCGTCATCGCGGCGTCGATTGGGCGGCCGACCTCATCCCCAACCTCACCATTCTTGCCGACCGGCCGGAATCCGCCGTGCCGGACGGCCCCACAGCAAAGGAGAGCCTTCCATGATCCGTATTCCCGTTTCCCGCATCGCCGGCGCATCCATGATCGCGCTGACGCTCGCCGTTCCCGTCGCCCTGTCGCCGATGCTGGCAAGCCCGGCGCAGGCGCAGCTCTTTGGCTTCGGCCGCATCGTGTTCGACCCGTCCAACTATGCCGAAAACGTCCTCACCGCCGCGCGGACGCTGGAGCAGATCAACAATCAGATCCAGAGCCTTCAGAACGAGGCGCAGATGCTCATCAATCAGGCCCGCAATCTTGCGAGCCTGCCATATTCGTCGCTCCAGACGCTTCAACAGAACGTCCAGCGCACCCAGCAGCTTTTGGGGCAGGCCCAGAACATCGCGTTCGAGGTCAGCCAGATCGACCAGGCGTTCCAGCAGCAATATGGCAACGTCTCCCTGTCGGCCACCGACCAGCAGCTTGTCGCCGATGCACGCTCGCGCTGGGAAAATACCGTCTCCGGCCTACAGGACGCGATGCGGGTGCAGGCGGGTGTCGTCGGCAATATCGACGCCAACCGCGCCGAAATGGCCGCGCTTGTCGGCCAGAGCCAGGGCGCGACCGGCGCGCTGCAAGCCACGCAGGCTGGCAATCAGCTTCTGGCGCTGCAAAGCCAGCAGCTTTCGGACCTCATCGCGCTCATGTCGGCCAATGGCCGGGCCGAAGCGCTGATCGAAGCCGAGCGCGCCACGGCCGCCGAACAGGGATCCGCGCGTCGCAAAATTCCTTCCGCGTGGCCTGGACTGAACGGCACTACGAGAACGGCCAGCTCTCCACGACCGAGCGATGGACCGCGATCCTGACCGTCGTGATCCAGCCCCCGCGCGACGCCGAACGGCTGCGCGCGAACCCGCTGGGAATTTACGTCAACGCAATCAACTGGTCGCGGGAGATGAGCCAATGACCGGCACGACTTTCCGTAAAGCCGCGTTTCCGGCTTTCCGTAAACCCGCCTTCGCGGCTTTGCTGCTTTCGGCGACGATGTTGGCGGGCTGCGCCACCAACCGGACGCCCCAATTCAGCTATGACGCCGACGTGCCGCCGCTGCCGACCGTGAGGACCACCGCCGCCAGCGACACGCCCCGGCCGCTGCACACGCCCCCGGCCTGGACCGTCGCGCGGGGCGGCACGGCCGCCGCGACGCCGGCAGGCCGTGTCGAGAACGCCAATGCAGCCGCCCGCGTCGAGCCGCGACGCGAGGGCTACTACAACGCGATCCAGATTTATCCGTGGTCCGAAGGCGCGCTCTATCAGGTCTATGCCGCAGTCGGACAGATCACGACCATCGCGCTGGAGCCGGGCGAGAGCCTGACCGGCGCGGGGCCGATCGCGGCGGGCGACACCGCCCGCTGGGTGATCGGCGACACCGAGAGCGGCAGCGGGCCGACCCGGCGTGTGCATGTTCTGGTCAAGCCGACCCGCCCGGACATTTCGACCAATCTGGTCATAACGACGAACCGTCGCATCTACATGATCGAGCTGCGCGCCCGCGATGCGCTCTACATGCCCGCCGTCGCGTGGGCCTATCCCGCACCCCCGGCCGGGCAGGGTCAGGCCGTTCCGACCGCCCCGGTTATCCCGGCCGAATCTGCCCGCAATTATCGCTATGGCCTGACTGGCGACAATCCGCCCTGGCGGCCGATCTCCGTCTTCGATGACGGAAGGCGCGTTTATGTGGTGTTCCCGCGTGGCATCGTCCAAGGCGAAATGCCGCCGATATTCGTGCTCGGCAACGATGGCGAACCGCAGATCGTCAACAGCCGCATCCACCAGAACGTCCTGATAGTTGACCGCCTGTTCGGCGCGGCGGAACTGCGCCTTGGCAGCGGCAACCGCCAGCAGACCGTCAGGATCGTCCGCGTCGAGCAAAGGCAGGCCGCCGCTCGACCTGCCGCCACCGGAGACTCCCCCTCATGAGCGAGAACAGCACCATCATGGACACCACCGCGCCGATGCGGCTGCGCGCAGAACCGCCGCGCGTGACGCGCCTGTCGCGCAAGATGCTGGCAAGCGTCGGAGCGGTCGCGTTGCTCGGCATCGGCGGCGCGCTCATCTATGCGCTCCAGACCCGCGACGGGGGGCCGGGCGGCGAAGAACTCTATTCGACCGAGAACCGCCCCACGGCGGACGGTCTTGCCGGCCTGCCGCGCGACTACACCGGCCCGGTCCTCGGGCCGCCATTGCCCGGCGATCTCGGCCGTCCGATCCTCGACGCACAGAACCGGGGACAGCCGGTCGCGCCGCCGGTCATGGCGACGCCTGCCGTCGATCCCGACGAACAGCGCCGTCTCGCCGAGGAAGAAGCCGCGCGCCTCAGCAATGTGTTCTTTCAGTCCGGCCCGCGCACAGGGGGAACCGCCGGCACGGCCATGCCGGGTGTGGCGGGAATCGGCGCACAGCCGGACGGGACGGGGCAGAATCGTCACACCGCTTTCCTCAGCGGCCCGGTGGACCGCCAGACCGTCGCCCCGGATCGCGTCGCGCCGTCGGCATCGCCCTACATTCTTCAGGCGGGCGCGGTCATTCCGGCCGCGCTCATCACCGGCATCCGGTCGGACCTGCCGGGCCAGATCACGGCGCAAGTGACCGAAAACGTCTATGATAGCCCGACCGGCGCGCTGCTCCTGATCCCGCAGGGGACGCGGATCATCGGCCAGTATGACGACGGCGTGACCTTCGGCCAGCGCAGGGTGCTCTTGGTGTGGAACCGGCTGATCCTGCCGGGCGGCCGGTCCATCGTGCTGGAGCGCCTGCCGGGCGCGGACGCTTCGGGCTATGCGGGCCTTGAGGACGGCGTTGACTACCATTGGTGGGATCTGATGAAGGCCGCCGGTCTGTCCACCCTGCTTGCAGTCGGGGCCGAACTGGCGACCAGCAACGAGGACCGGCTTATTCGCGCTATCCGCGACGGCGCGCAGGATACCGTCAATCAGGCAGGTCAGCAGATCGTCCAGCGCCAGTTGCAGGTCGCGCCGACGCTGACGATACGACCGGGTTTCCCGGTCAGGATCATCGTTACCCGCGACCTGGTATTCGAGAACGCGGGAGGCTGACCATGACGAAACTGAAACTCGGCCCCATCATCGAGGACAAGCCGGTGAAAGCCACCGTGGAGCTGCCGGGGCCGCTTCACCGTGATCTCGTCGCCTATGCCGAGGTGCTGGCCCGCGAGAGCGGCCAGCCCGTCGCCGATCCCTTCAAGCTCATCGTGCCGATGCTGGAGCGCTTCATCGCCACGGATCGCGGCTTCGCCAAGGCCCGGCGCAACTCCGGCTGATTTGTCGCCTTGCAAAGAGGGGGTGCCGCCAACGCACCCCCTTAAATGCGGCACGCTACAGACCGCCTATCGCCCTCCATGCTTCGCCTAATTCCGGGGCTTCCAGCCGCCCGGAATCCCGCGAACCACGGAGGATTCCATGTGCGCCAAACGCCGTTCCGCCCAACGGGGCCGACCACGACAGCCGGTCCCGCGAGAGCTTCCCGATGACCTCTACGACTATGACGACGATCCCGCGCCGCGCATCAGTCCGGCGCGCGGTAGCCCGTCCCATGTCTTCGATGTCGAGAAGCTGCCCGTCATAGACGACTGGCCCGACGAAGTGCCGATCACCGAGGCCGAGATTCAGGTGTTCGAGCGCTGGTTTGCCGACGTTTTCGATGAAATGTTCGGCTCGCTCGACCCCGTTCCCGGCTTTGCAAACCTATCTCGTGATGATAGGGATATGGAGTAATTTGAGCGCCGGGATTTGCCATGACCACGCTGAAAGTCGGGATCGCCGACCCCGAAGAAATGAAGGCCCGCACCATGCGGATCGCCAGAGGCGAGGAACAGTCCGCACCCGGCGAACCGACCGTCTGGTTCGCGTCCACGGAATCGTTCGCCCGGCTTTTGTCGGCGAGCAATCGGGAATTGCTGCGCGTCATCCATGAGCAGGAACCCGGCTCGCTGGAGGAACTGGCGCAGATCACCGGCCGCGCTGGCCCCAATATCTCACGCACGCTCAAAAAAATGGAGGGTTGCGGCCTGGTCCGCATGGAGAAGGGCAAGGGCCTCAAGCTGGTTCCCAAGGTCATCCATGACCGTGTGGAGCTGGTCCTGCCCTTGTTCGACCGCCGCAAAAAGAAAGGAACCCGCAAATGAACGCTCAATCGCCCACCATCGCCTTGCGGGCCGCCCTTTATCTGCGCGTCTCGACCCCGCGTCAGGCCGAGCATGACGTGTCGATCCCCGATCAGCGCAAGCAGGGCGAAGCGTGGTGCGCCTCGCGCGGTTATCAGCTTGTCGAAACCTTCGTGGAGCCGGGCAACACCGCCACCAACGACCGCCGGCCCGAGTTTCAGCGTATGATAGAGGCCGGCACCTCCAAGCCCGCACCGTTCGACGTGGTGCTGGTTCACAGCTTCTCGCGCTTCTTCCGCGACGCCTTCGACATGGAATACTACTACCGGAAGCTCGCCAAGAACGGCGTCCGGCTCGTTTCCATCACCCAGGAGCTTGGGGACGATCCGATCCATGACATGATGCGTCGGATCATGGCGTTGTTCGATGAATACCAGTCCAAGGAGAACGCCAAGCACGTCACGCGCGCCTTGAAGGAGAACGCGCGTCAAGGCTTCTGGAACGGCGCGCTGCCGCCTATCGGCTATCGCATCGCGGCCGCGGAACAACGCGGCGCGAAGACCAAGAAGAAGCTGGAAATCGACCCGCTGCACGCCGACACCATCCGGCTCATCTACCGTCTCGCCCTTGAGGGCGAGGGCGATAGCGGCCAGATGGGCGTCAAGGCCATCGTCACATATCTCAATCGCAAGGGCATCTTCACCCGCGACGGCGGGCGTTGGGGCATCGGGCAGGTTCACCGTGTCCTGACACGGCGCACCTATATCGGCGAGCACGAGTGGGGAAAGCGGAGCAAGCACGGCGACCCGCAATCGCCCGACAACATCGTCATCGTCCCGGTTCCGCCGATCATCGATCGGGAGACGTTCGACGCGGTGCAGAAGCTCTTACAGGCCCGCAATCCCAAGACCGAACTGCCCGCGCGTGTCGTGATCGGGCCGACCCTGCTGACCGGCATCTGCTTTTGCGAGAAGTGCGGTGGGGCCATGACCATCCGCACCGGCAAGAGCGGCCGCTATCGCTACTATGCCTGCTCGATCAAGGCTCGGCAGGGTGAAACCGGCTGCAAGGGCCGGGCGATCCCCATGGACAAGCTCGACAACATGGTGGTCAGCCATATCGAGGAACGCCTGCTCGATCCCGACCGGCTGGAGAAGCTGCTTGGCAGCGTTCTCGGCCGCCGCTCCGATCAGGCCGAGCGCCGCCGCCAGCACATCGCCGAATTGCAGCGCCGGGCGGCCGAATCGGAATTGCGCCTCAAGCGCCTCTACGACGCCATAGAGGCAGGCGTTGCCGATCTGGACGACCCGGCGCTTGCGGAGCGCATCGCCGGCCTCAAGGTGATCCGCGACCAGGCGAGGGTCGATGCCGACCGGGCGCAGGCGCTGCTCGAAAGCCCCGGCCATAGTTCCATCAGTCCCGCCATGATCCAAGGTTTCGCCCGCCGGGCGCGCGAGCGCATCCGGGACACGGAAGGCGGCTATCGGCGGGATCATCTGCGCGCCCTGGCGCAGCGCGTCGAGGTCGCCGACGACGCAATTCGCATCATGGGATCAAAGACGGAGCTGCTAAGGACGCTTATTGCTGGCCAAGGGCGGCTATCGGCGGCGATTGGCGTGCCCAGAGGCGGACTGAAATGGCGGAGCGGGAGGGATTCGAACTCAGGCGCTAAGTAGTTGTTTTGAAACAGCCCGAATTCGTCATCGCCCGCCGGATACCACGAAAAGTACCATGGCGACTTTTCGTCTGAAACCAACGCCTTGCAGGCTCAGTTCGACTCCCGCCATGGTATTCGAACCCACGATACATTTCAAGATTCGGCCGCCCCTCGCCGGGTCAGGTCTCGGTAGTCTGCCAGGAGAGCTGGTTCTTCGGCAGGCGGCCGCTCGGATCATAGACGACAACCCGGCGCGGCAGGTCCGGACCCCAGTCCCATAGCACCAGGTTCCGGTTCGCCTCGGTCGCCCCGGGAACGAAGCTCGGCACGATGATCCCGCTATGGCCTTCCGCGCGCAGGCGGTCGGCGACCAGCCAGGACGGGGCGTCGCGGTTCGCCCGCAGGCACGTCAGCCATCCGCAGGCCAGGTCGTCCAAGGGGACATCGTGCTCCTGGCGGCCTGCCTCGTTGCTGAGATCGGCGATGCCCTCGCAGCCGACGTCATATTCGCACATCGTCAGCGGCTGCAGGCGGTGGCTGAAGCCCTGGGTGCATTCGCCGACGGCCGTCATGATATCGAGCGCGAGATAGAGAGTCGGCTGGCCCTTGCGGTTGAATCGCCCGCCGGTGATCGCCGCGCCCTCGCCGGAGAGCGGCGTGAACGACCAGGCGGGGTCATGGCCGCGATAGCAGCGCCCCGTGAACCTCAAGCAAATCCGCCGAGCGCGAGATGGTCAAGATAGTCCCGCACGGCACCCGCCTTGCCGGACTTGACCAGCGCCTCCGGCGTGCGGCCATCGAGCGCGGGGATCGGCTGCGAGCGATACCAGGCCATGGCCTGCGCCTCGCCGCCCGCCCAGTCGCGCACGCGGCTGATGATCTCGAGCACTTCGGTCACGCGCGTCTGCGTGCGGGGCGCGGCGCGCCGATCCGACTTCGAGATGGTCGCGACGCCGAGCCCCGCGGTCTCCGCGAGCTGGCCCTTGGTCATGCGGAATGCGTTTGCGACACGCTCCACGTCGACCATCCCGCTCTTGTCCATGAATCCGGCGACGAAGGGTGAGCCGGCACGACGACCTTGTCGCGAGGTCCGTTTTACCTGTGCTTGAGACATGTCTCAATCTCCGTCCCGATTCTCGGACAGATAATGGGACATAGTCAGTACAAATTCAAGTGCATCCGGCTTCGGCGCCACAGCTCACCATGCGGTGCGATGCGCAGACGATCCTCGTGCAGAATCTGCTTATTCGCCTCCCAGGAGCGCGGCCAGTTCGAGCAGCTTGACCCGCACCGTGCCCAGATCGAGCGCGATGCGCAAATCCCCGCGGCCGGCCGCCACGAGAATGGCCCAGAGCACCTGATCGGAGTGCCGGGCCAGCGACACAAGATGATTGCCCTTCGGCACATGGGTTGCCGCCAGCCAGTGCTTGACCGTGCGCTCGCTGGCCCCCGTCCAGCCCATCGCGGTCTTCGTGGCCCGGTGACTTGCCCCCAGCTCGGCAAGCAGCGCCTGCGATATCATGCTCGCCAGATCGGTCTCGTCGCCCTCGGAATGCAACTTCTTGCCCGTTTTCGGAAACATCTTTCCATTCCTTTCCCGCTATGTCGTCAAGCGTGCGGGACAAGTCCTGCGCTCACACCATCTCTAGGAATCGTCAGGCGCGCGGCCGCACGATGAACAGTGAGGTCCGGTGCTTGGAGAGTTGGCTAGACCCGCAGACCCAGCGTCCAGACGAACCGACGGCGATACGGGCCGCGGAGTATGTCCGGATGTCCACCGACCATCAGAGATATTCCACAGAGAACCAGGCGGAGGCCATTCGCCACTACGCCACCATCCGTGGCTTCTCGATCGTCCGGACCTACGCTGACGAAGGCAAGAGCGGGCTTCGCCTCGACGGCCGTGACGCTCTCAAGCGCCTCATAGAAGACGTCAGTGCCGGAACGGCTGATTTCCAGGCGATCCTCGTCTACGACGTCAGCCGCTGGGGTCGTTTCCAGGATGCCGACGAGAGCGCCTATTACGAATATATCTGCCGCCGCGCCGGAATCGCCGTTCACTATTGCGCCGAGCAATTCGAGAATGACGGCAGCCCGATCTCGACGATCGTCAAGGGCGTCAAGCGCGCCATGGCGGGCGAATATAGCCGGGAGCTGTCCGCCAAGGTCTTCGCCGGTCAATGCCGGCTGATCGAGCTCGGCTTCAGGCAGGGCGGCCCGGCCGGGTTCGGGCTGCGACGCGTCCTTGTGGATCAGACCGGAGCGATCAAGGGGGGACTCGAACGCGGCGAGCAGAAGAGCATCCAGACGGATCGCGTCGTACTGGCGCCGGGCCCCGACAACGAAACCGCTATCGTGCGCGAAATCTATCGTGCCTTCGTGCATGACCGGCGCTGCGAGCGCGACATTGCCAATGCGCTCAACGATCGCGGCCTTGTCACGGACCTTGGGCGCCCCTGGACGCGCGGCGCCGTCCACCAGGTGCTCATCAACGAGAAGTACATCGGCAACAACGTCTGGAACCGCGTCTCCTTCAAGCTGAAGAAGAAGCGGGTCCGCAACGATCCGGGAATGTGGATCCGGGCGGAGGACGCCTTTCCGGCGATCATCGACAAGGGGCTGTTCGAGGCGGCGCAGACAATCATCCGCGAGCGTGCCTTCCGGCTGAGCGACGATGAAATGCTAGATGCCCTGCGGAACCTGTTCCACGCCCAGGGCCTGCTTTCCGGGCTGATCATAGACGAGACCGAAGGATTGCCGTCGAGCAGCAGCTACCGCGCCCGGTTCGGAAGCCTGCTGAGAGCATATAGCCTGGTCGGCTATCGTCCCAGGCGCGATTATCGCTACATCGCCATCAATCGGGCGCTTCGGCGAATGCACCCCAATGTCATCGACGAGGTTTCCGAAGGGTTCGCCGCGGTAGGCGCGCATGTGGCACGCGGCGCCGACGACGACCTCCTTACGATCAACGGCGAGCTCAGCATTTCCGTCGTCATTGCACGGTGTCGGCAAACGCAGGCGGGGTCGCTGCGATGGAATCTCCGCTTCGATACCGGCGTCATGCCCGACATCACCATTGCCGTCCGCATGGACCGCGCAAACGAGCGGCCGCTCGACTTCTATCTCTTTCCCCGGATCGATCGCGCCAGCGCCGATGTGCGGCTTGCCGAGGAAAACGGGCTGTCGCTCGACGCCTACCGCTTCGACACGCTCGATCCGCTGTATCATCTGGCCGAACGCATTCGCATCCCGGAGGCGGCATGACGATCCCCAGCCATCCTGGGCAAATGGCCTCGATCCCGATCGAGCGTATCCAGGTGCTCAATCCGCGAACACGCAATCGCCGCCACCATCGGGAGATTGTCGACAATATCGACACCGTCGGGCTGAAACGTCCGGTGACGGTGCGACGGCGCCCGGGCGAGAATGGCGATACATTCGACCTGATCTGCGGCGAAGGACGACTGGAAGCGTTCCGGATGCTCGGCGCCGAGGAAATCCCGGCGATCGTCATCGAAGCGGATGACGATGACTGCCTCGTGATGAGCCTGGTCGAGAACATAGCTCGTCGTCAGCACCGTCCCATCGACATCATGCACGAGATCGGGTCGTTGCGCCGGCGTGGATACAATGATGCCCAGATCGCGGAAAAGATTGGCTGCACTCCGAGCTGGGCGAACATGGTCGGAGTCCTGCTGGAACGCGGGGAAGAGCGCCTGCTTGCAGCCGTCGAGACGGGGCTCATTCCCGTAAGTCTCGCGGTCGACATAGCCCGGGCCGAAACCGAAGACGCCCAGAGCCTGCTCCTGGAGGCCTATGAGGGCGGGAAGCTGAAGGGCAAGAAGCTCGGCGCGGTGCGGAGGATGCTCGACCAGCGGATGCGCCAGCGCAAAGGCGTTCCCGACAGCGGCCTGGGGCGACGGTCGGGGCGACGGCACATCACGGCAACGGAGATGATGCGGTTCTACCAGCAGGAAGCCGAAAAGCAGCGCATGCTGGTGAAGAAGTCCGATTTCGCCCAGGCACGCCTTCTCTTCGTGATCGAAGCGCTGAAGGATCTCGTCAGCGAGGATGGATTCAGCACGCTGCTTCGCGCGGAAGGACTCGACTCGATGCCGCGAGCACTGGCCTCCCGCGTGTATGGGAAGGCCGCGTCATGACGGGGCGCGGTCCGGTCAAGCTTTCGTTCGAGGACGAAACCAGGCGGATTCCGCTTTCCGACCTGATCGCGCTCAAGACGCTTCGCGCGGGCGTGAAGGAGAGCAAGAAATATGCCCAGATTCTGAGTTCGGTGCGCGCGATCGGTCTCGTCGAAGCGCCGGTGGTCACTCCCAACCCGAGTGATGTCGGGCGATACTTCCTCCTCGACGGACAGTTGCGGGTCGAAGCGCTCAGGGACCTGGGAGCGACTGAGGTGGAGTGCATCATCTCCACGGATGACGAGAGCTACACCTACAACAAGCGGATCAATCGCCTCGCGGCAATACAGGAGCACAGGATGATCCGCCGCGCGATCGAGCGTGGCGCGCCGGAGGATAAGATAGCCGAGGCGCTGGGGCTCGAGGTCGCCTCGATCCACCGGCGCTCGCGCATGTTGAACGGGATATGCCGCGAGGCGATCGAGATCCTGAAGGACGCGCCCTGCCCCATCGCGGTCTTCGACATTCTCCGACGGATGTCGTCGATCCGGCAGATCGAGGTCGCCGAGTTCATGATCGGACAGAACAACTTCACGGTCGTGCTTGCCAAGGCCGCGCTTGCGGCCACGCCGGAAAGCCAGCTGGTGAAGGTGCCGGCAAAACGCCCTGCGTCGGTCTCCAGCGAACAGATTGCACGAATGGAGCGGGAGCTCGCGAGCCTGCAAATGCAGGTGAAGTCGGTGGAGGACCGCTATGGCGTCGACAACCTGCACCTGACGGTGGCCCGTGCCTACATTCGCACGCTGCTTGGAAACGATCGCGTCGCACGGTGGATATCGCAGCACCGGCCAGAATATCTCAACGAGCTCCAGGCAATCGGCGAGATCGAGACGATCGCCCCATTGCCGGAAGCGGCGGAATGACCTGACGATGGGGACCCGGACCCGATAAGCGCGGGGACCGCGGGAGACGCCGCACGGTGGGGCGGATCGAGCGCGGTGGCGGGAATGGCGGCGAACCCGCACGGAGCCCGCTAGGCTGGCAGTCATAGGCTGGCCGATTTGGAGGGGCGTGCTTGCGAATGGCACGCCCCTCCGTGCGGTTGGCCCGAGGTCGTTGGCATTCTTGTCGATCGTTGTTCGCGGCGTGTTGTCGGCAAAGCCGGAAGGTGTCCACACGTGGTCTGGGTCGCGCTGCATGCGGTCGGCGATTGCTTGGCGTGATCAGGTCATGTCCGAAATCTGCATACGAGTTTCGGACATTAATCAGATTTTCCTGCGTTTCCCCTCGAACCCATCCTTCACGTCGTCGATCCAGGCGACGACCTCGCGTTCGCTCCACCGCGATGCGAAGGGCGAGATCTTGTAGGGACGGGGAAACCGTCCGTGCTTGATCATGTCGTAGATCATCGACTTGCCGAGCCCCACGCGGCGGCAGACCTCGGCCAGCTTGAGAAAGCGTTCCGGCGGCTCCGGGAACTCAGCCATTGCCCCGCCCAGCCTTGTACATCGTCTCGCGCGCCTTGGCGAAGGCGCGGTCGCCGTCGAGGAACGAGCGGAGCATGCACGGAACAAGGTCTGTCACGGCCTCCGATTGGCCGTAGGTCGCGCGATAGACCTCCGCATAATCGGCAAGCGCCTGGTTGAGATCGGGCGTGATGCTGATCGTGAGCTTGACCGGCGTGCGGTCGGGCAGTTTCGGGAGCTTGAGCTCGGGCATGGGTCACCTATTCGACGGGAGGGGCGAGCACGAGATCGCGATGCACGACAAGCCGAACCGGCGTGCCGGGCCGGACGGTGATCGTCGGCTGGATCTGCAGGTTGCGCGAAGTGATCTGGTCGCCGGCGCGCGCGACATTCTGCTGCGTCGACTCCCGGATCGCCTGCACCAGGTCGCTCTCGCCGGAGAAGGTCAGGTTCGAGCCGACGCCGAGCACCGTCGAGATCGCCACGCCCTTGAGGAGCGCCCAGGTGTGGAAATCGACCTTGTCCTCGAGACCGGCATACCCTGCCGGGTCGGCCGCCGGCACGTTCTCGATCCGCAGCGAACGGCCGTCCGGGAATATGATCCGCTGCCAGACGACCAGCGCGCGCCTCTGGCCGAATGCCACGACGGAATCGTAAGTGCCGATGAGGCGCGCGCCCTGCGGGATGAGCAGGATGCGACCCGTCGCGCTGTCGAATACGCGCTCGGTGACCTGCGCGGTGACAAGGCCGGGCAGATCGGACCTCAGGCCCGTGATCAGGCTGGCGGCGATGACGCTGCCGGCCGACAGCATATAGGGCGATGCCGCGGGGCGGACCGCATGCGGATTGATATCGCCGCCGCGGTCCTGCGCCAACACGAAGTCCGCCTTGCGCTGTTGTGCGTTGGGATCGCGGTCCGGATCCAGCGCGACGCGCGACGCATCGGCAGCGCTCTGCGGGGCGGCAGCGGCAGGCGACGCAGGCGCCGCCTCCCCTGCAGCGGTTCGGCTTCCCGCCTGCACGAGCACCGGGGATTCGCGTGCGGCCTTTCGTTCGGCGGCGGCCTGCTCACGCGCCGTCTGTGCGGCCTGCTCGGCCGCCGTCGCCTGCGGCGGCGTGCCTTCAGCCGCGATCGCCTGCTGGTGCTTGAGGATGGGACGGCCGAGATCGCCCGGGAGCGGCGGACCGAGCTGCGGCGCATCGCCGTAGCTGTTGGGAAGCGCGCTCAGCGCGTCGCTCGGCGCCTTTGCCGGCTCGGCAAGGTCGTTCTGCTCGCCGACTAGCTGGAGGCTTCGGGGCTTGAGCGCGAGCCAGGCGGTCACGGCCAACACGACGATGGCGCCCGCAGCCAGCGCCAGGATAAGGCCGCGCTTGAAGCGGATCGCCGGTGCGGGGCGCGCCCGCAGCACGAGCGTTTCCGGATCGACCTTGGCCGGCGCGGCGGCTTGGGGAGTGGTGGCGGCAGCCTCGGTCATCGCGCCCTCCTGCCGGTCCGGCTGATGCGCACGACCTGCTGACGCTTCGTGCCGAGGCGGAGCTCTGCCGTGTCGAACAGCCGGTCGACGACATAATAGCGGCCCCGCAGCCGGTAGTTGACGAGCTGGGCTTCACCCCGCTCGTCGACCAGGAACAGCGGCGGCGCTTCACCGACTGCGATGGAGAGCGGGAATTCGATGAATGTCTGCCGCCCGTCGTCGAACGCGCGCAGCGGGCGCCAGTGGGGCCGGTCTCCCGAGATCTCGTATCCGAAGCTGAGCCGCTCGATCTCCAGCCCCGCCGCGACCGGCGCGGCGGCCGCGGCGGCCTCCTGCGCGCGCCGGACGGCGAGCAGCTCGTCCTGCGGATAGCTCCACGACAGCGCGGCCATTGCAGGCCCGGGCGTGCTGGCCAGGGCAACATGGTAGGTCCGCCGGTCGGTCGTGATCACCAGGTTGGTGCTGAGGCCGGCGGAGAACGGCTTCACGAGCACGTGGATGCGCTTCTCGGCGCCCGTGCCGCTGCTCGTGTCGCCGATCACCCAGCGGACGGTGTCGCCGCTGGCGACGGCCACCAGGTTCTCGCCCGGCTGCAGCGCAATGTCGGTCACGCGCTCGGGTGCGGTGTAGGCGCGGTAGATCGTCCCCTCGGAGTAGGGATAGACGGCGGTGGCATTCACGAAGTCGGGACGCCCGGGCTCCAGGGTGGCGCCTGAGTTGGCGGCTCGGACCGCGGCGACGCCGCGTTGCGATCGGACCTCGGGCGTCTGGGCCGATGCGGTGATCGGGACGATCGTGGCTGCGGCAAGCGCAGCAAGGACAAGCTGACGGTTCATTGCCGGTTCTCCGTGGCGGTGGGGGATGGCGGCTCGAGCGCCAGGCTCGGGTCGAGCGGGGATCCGAGCGGCACGCTCGGCGATTGCGCCGGCGTGGGCGGCGGCGCGGGGGTGGGCTCGAGCTCGCGGCTCCAGTCGATCGCGTCGACGTAGAGGCCGAGCGGATTGCGCCGGAGCGTCTCGGCGTTGGTCGGAGGCCGCTGCACCACGGTCAGGATGCCGGTCCAGCTGGACGTTCCGGTGCGCACCCCGCGCTCGAACGCCGTTTCGGTCCACTTGACCTGGAAGGAGCTGTCGGAGGCACGGACGACGCTCGTCACCTGCACCGAGACCGTCTTTTCGCCGACGCTGCCGAAGGGATCGGCGACGCGCGCATAGTCGCCGAGGAATTGTGCGCCGCGCCGGGTGACGAAGTCATAGGCCGACAGCCAGTCGCGGCGCATGAGGACAGGGTCGAGCGAGACCGACCGGACCTTCTCGATGAAGCGCGCAAGATGCCAGGCAACCTGCGCATCGGTCGGTTGGTAGTCGCGCTCGGCCTCGCTGACCGCCCGGGCTTCGCCGAGCCGGTCGACCGCGACGACGTAGGGCACGACCTTGCTCTGGAGGGACTGCCAGACGAGCGCGGCCGACATGGCGGTCGTCAGGAACAGGCCGCCGAACGCCATGAGCCGCCAGTTGCGAGCCTGGACGCGGGCCGACCCGATACGGTCGTCCCATGCCTGCCCTGCCCGCTGGTACGGTGTCTCGGGCTCGGGCGTGTGCCCATAACGCTGGACGCTTCGCTTGAAGCGCATGGCTCAGTCCTCCTTTTCCTTGATGTCGGGGTTGGCCGAGGCGCCGCCGCGGTCGCCCTCCCTCAATGCCTGGAGCGCGATGTGGCGGTGGTGCCGGGCATCCTGCTGGCGGCGAAGCGACCGTGCCCACGCGGGCGCGGCCTCTGCGCCCGTGCCTGGCGGCGACGTCTCGCCGCCGGTGCCGGCGAGCGCGGACCATGCGGCGGCGCGCCCGGATTTTGCTGCTTGCCTCAGGCCGAAGGCCGAGCCCGCTGTTTGGCGCGCGGCGCCGGCCGTCGCCTGGGCAACGCCCTTGAGGCCCGCGCCGACACTTGCGGAGCCTGATGTCTCCTGCCCCAGCTTGTATGCGGTGGACGCGGCCGAGCCCATGGCGGTGCCGGCGCGGACGGCGCCGAGCGCGCCGGCACCGGCAAGGCGCGCGGCACCCAGCGCAGCGCCGCCGCCGAGCGCCACCACGCCTGCCGCGCCCAGGGTCGTGCCGACGGCCGCACCCGCGCCGAGCTGCGGCGCGCCGGCGACCAGCCCGGATGCGATGCCTGGGCCGAAGATGCCGAGGCCGAACAGCGAGAGCGCGCCGAGCGCTAGGCTCATCGCCTGTCCGAGGTCGGGCTCCTGGCCTTGGAGCGAGGTCGTGAACTCGGCGAAGAAGCTCGAACCGATGCCGACGATGACGGCGAGCACCATCACCTTGATGCCCGAGGAAACGACGTTGCCGAGCACGCGCTCGGCGAGAAAGCTGGTCCGGTTCCACAGCGCGAACGGCACGAGGATGAAGCCGGCTAGCGCGGTCAGCTTGAACTCGATGATCGTCACGAACATCTGCACGGCGAGGATGAAGAAGGCGAGGATGACGATCGCCCAGGAGAACAGCAGCACCGCGATTGTCAGGAAGTTCTCGAAGAAGCTGATGAAGCCCATCATGCTCGATGCCTGGTCGAGCAGCGGCCAGGCCGCCGAATAGCCGGTGGCGGCAAGGCGGCCGGGCCTCAGCAGGTCGTCGGCGCCCAGCGCTCCGCCACCCGCGGTCAGGCCGGCTTGCGCGAACGACCGGAAGATGATGTCGGCGAGTGTCGAGAAATTGCCGAGGATCAGCGCGAAGGCGCCGACGTAGAGGATCTTCTTGAGGAAGCGTCCGAGTACGTCCTGCTCGCCCCCCATCGCCCAGAACAGCCCGGCGAGCGTGATGTCGATGCCGATCAGCGTTGTGGTGAGGAACGCCACGTCGGGCCCAAGCAGCCCGAACCCGCTGTCGATGTAGCGGATGAAGGCTTCCATGAACCGGTCGATGACGTTGAGGTCCTGCACGTGGGTCTTTCCTCTTCGAAGGGAGGGGTGCCGCGGGACGTGGCGGGGGAGCTCGAACCACGCCCCGCGGCGACGGCGGCGGGGGCGAAACCGCCGCCGCCTCGGGCCGGCGCGCCTATTGGGGCGTGTAGGCGGAGCCGGACCCGAGGAACTTCCTGGTGGCGAGGCGTCCTTCAGCCTCGGCCTGCGCGCGGCGTGCCGCTTCGGCCGCCTCGGCGCGGAACTGGGCAGCCATCAGGTTCTGGACCTGGAGCTGCTGCTTGGCGGTGAGCGCGAGCAGCTGGTTGGTGGCCTGCTGCGCCTGCAGCGCACCTTCAGCGCCCTGGCTCTTGGCCACGATC
>NZ_DATMRV010000136.1:0-6668 GCF_035565795.1 Pseudorhodoplanes sp. | reverse complement strand
GATCCTCGCGGCGCGTACGCAGGACGCGCCTCCGAACGAGGCTAATGAGGTGTTCCTGACGGCGATCCGTGGCGACCGCGTTTTCGTGATTGGCGCCAATGTCGAGCCGCCACTTGCGATCCCGGCCTGCACAAAGCCGCGCGAGGCCGCGGAGGCGAAGCTCTCGAAACAGGAGCGGGCGGAGATCAAGCCGGGCCCGCGCAACGCTGCGGTTCTGGAGCGGCTGATCAAACAGCGTGAGCAGATCGAAACCGACTTCAGGGATTGCTTCGCGGCACGCGCCCCGAAAGAAGCCGGTTTCGCCAAGGCGATCAGCCGCGCAAAGGAGTTGCTGGCTCGTCTTCCTGCGAACTGATCCTAGTCACATGGCGTCGCCGCGTCTGCGCCTAGACGGCGGGGAATATCGCCCATCGTCTCGAACCAGACCTGAGGGCCGCGCGCCTTCAGCGTGTCCGGATCGGCATAGCCCCAGGCAACGCCTCCAAATGCGATGCCGGCTGCATTCGCAGCGTCCATGTCGCGCATCTCGTCGCCGATCGCGATCGCTGCATCTGGCGCTATACCGGCGCGCTTCACCATCCGCCTGAACTTCGCGGTCTTTCCGAATAACGACGCGCCGCAGGCGAAGTCAGAAAAATACCTGGCATTGTCGCCGAGCTGCAGGCGGGCATTGGTCTCGCTGTCGGAACTGACGAGTGCGAGTCGCATTCCGTTGCGATGCAGAGACTGGAGCATGTCAGCCACGTCGGGAAACAAAGGTATCTCTGCGATATGCTCGCGCTTCATGCGCCGCATATGCGAGGCGATGCCCGGAATCTTCCAGAGCGGAACGTCGAGACGTTTGAGAATCTCCCGGGCTCCGGCGCGTCGCAGGGATGGAATGTCCGCTGCAGCCGTCTGCCTGAAACGGAAGTCGTGGGCGACGTCATTCAGCACCCGCAGGAACCACGGAAAGCTGTCGGCGAGTGTGCCGTCGAGATCGAAGATAGCGAGCGAATAGCGCCTTACGATTTGTCCCATCTGATCCGGAAATTGATCTTCTTGGCTGATTTGTCTGCGGAGGTGGTCGGTTTGTCGGCGGCAGCCGGGGTGGATTTTACGGGATCGGCACCCCGGTGGTCGCCGCGAAACGCATACCAACGCGCTGCGATTTCCCGCCGGAGCTCAGCCGGCGTTGCCGGAAGGATATCGTGGTGGATTCCAACCTGAATGAGATTGTCGCTCTTGGAGATGAACGTGTTGTCCCAGGCGCGGCCTGACAGCACGGGCGCCTCCGGCAGAATGTGGTCGTAATAGAAGTCGCGCGAGATCACAACAACCGTCAGATCCGTGAACGTCACTTTCAGTGGCGCATAGAGCGCGGGCCAGGTGCTCCGATCGATCGATTCGACGGCGCGGATTTCGTGCCACGGGATGAAGACATTTCCGACGGTCCGCAGCGTCAGCCCCTGCGGTGACAACTCGAGCAGCGGCTTTCCGGGATTGAAAAGGCGGAACTGGCAGACGAGGCACCACACCAAGCCGATCATGGCGATGATGACGCCGGACCACCATTGCCCTCGCAAGGTGTGCGGCAGTACCGTCAGCAGCAGTCCGGTCAGCGTGAATGCCGCGCCGAACGCCATGAACTTCCAGGTCGCTTTCTCGGTCGAATAGGTCCGCAGGCGGCGGGTGTCGACGGGGCTGTCCTTCAATGCGGCCACCTCCCTGTCCCGGCGAGAGCAGGATAAGTCGTTCCGGCGCCGGTAGGATAGCGTTGGGGGCAGCCGAAATCACTCGGTGGTGTCGTTGACGCGCGACTTCTGCAGGTGCGCATCAGCCGAAATCGTTTGGAATTTTCAGCATCTCGCCACAGGCCTTGCGAGGCCCGGCGCTGACACTTGCGCGCAAGATCATGTGGAACATGCGCGCGACCTGCGTGTTGTCGTGCAACTTCACCCCCACACAAGGGATGTCCCCACATGGCAAAAGCAAAGAAGGCAACCCGGACGGCGTCGCGGAGGACCTCCGGCAGCACGACGCGCACATCGGCGCGCAAGCCGACGGGTGCGCGCACGAAACGCGCTTCGTCGCGCAAGACCAGCACCAAGGGCCGCAGCGGCAGCAGCATGATGAGCGGGCTGCTCGATTTCGTGCCGACGAACTTCATGCAGAATATGCTGTCCTCGCAGACCAGCCGCATGATCATGGCCGAAGCGCTCGTCGCTGCTGCCGGTGCTGCTGCGGCGGTGCTTGCCGCCACGCGTACCGAGACCGGTCAGCGGGCCGGACGGGCAATGGCCGACAGCGGCGCGCTGATGAAGGAAGCCGCGGTGAGCGCTGCGGCTGCGGCGCGCGACGTGATCGCAAACGGCGCGACCGAGGCGATCGGATCCGCCGCGCGCTCGCTGATGGGCGCTGCGGAGGAAACCCAGCATGACCTTGCCGAGAAGGCGTTGCAGATGAAGCGCGAAGCCGCTGACGACGGTCACGACATGGCGGAGAATGCGCGCCGTTACCGGGAGCGGCCGCACTGATCGGCGTTCGCGCGACGGATAGACCGGCCGGGTAACGCACCAGCGTTGCCCGGCCATTTCCGTTCACGCACGCGCTTCGCCGCGCCGGTAGGGCAGGACGAACAGGGCGGCGACCGGGATGTGCAGCAGCACGCCGGCGATCAGCAGCCCCACCACCTGCCAACCCGTCAGCAGGCCGGCGGACACCTCGCGCGACAGCGCCCAGATGGTGAAGGGCAGGAACAGCACGATCGAGGTGACGAGGCCTGGATTGTAGCTGCGCAGGCGGAGCGCGCCGATGATGTGCGTGAGCGCGTTGACCAGCGTGCCGCCGATCCAGGCAAGGCCGAGCCAGCGCAGGGGTCCCGGGAACAGCGCGGCGAACAGGATCGGCAGCCAGACATAGCCGACATTGACGAGTGCGACGCCGCCTTCGGTCACCGGCCAGTCGTCGTTGCCGCTCTTGAACAGGCGCGCATTGGCGAACTGGCGGAAGCCGCCGGGCCACAAATGCTCCTCGATCTGATGGATCATGTAGATGATGAGCGCGGCCGCGAACAGCGCCTGCTCGGTCGTCGGCGTATTCCGGAACAGGATAAGCCAGACCACGATCCCGATTGCGATGAGGACGGGAAGGGCCTTCTGCCAGTCGGCAGAGATGAGATTGAGCGGGTGCATGCCGGATCATCCTGCGGGGCGGGGTGACGCACGCGACTCGACGTTTCCGCGAATCTAACACCGCGCCGGATGCGGCGGATACGCGCTTCCGCAGGGCTGAGCGGAAAAGTCGGGGGGTAGTTCTACGGATTGATCGGGAGCGAGCCGAGCGCGACATCTGGAGAAGGCGCTTCGCATACGCGACGCCGCCGAAGGACCGGACCCGATGCCGTCTGACACGCTGAAATACTGGCTCGCCGTCTCCGCGATCATGCTCGTTATGTGGGGCTATAGCGGCAAGGTCAGCACCGCGATCATGTTCGGTGTCGCGGCCGTGGGCGCCTTCATCTACTGGCAGGTCAGCGCGGCGCGCAGGAAGCGCGAGGCCGATGCGCATGAAGGGCGGCCGCGCGGCGCGTGACGCCCACGCCCGCACGACGAGCGGATCCCGAGCCGCAGCGGACACGCCGTCACGCAAGGCTGCGCTCCACCCGGTCGCGCCAGCGCTCCAGCGCCGCGAGCTCGTTCGCGCAGAATTCGATCATCTCGTCGTAGTGAAGCTTGTCGTCGCGCGCCTGTTCGAACGCGGCCATGAAGTCGAGCGCGTCCGATGGCACCAGCGCGAGACCGGTCTGGCATGTGCATCCACCGCCGCGACAGGCCTTCGCGCGCCTGCACGCCGTGCGCGGGCACAGCCGCCAGAGGCAATAGAGCGCGCTGACCCAGCGCGGCGTCGTGAGGCTGCCATCGTAGTAATGGCGTTCGGTCAGAGGGATCGGCTGCATTGCATGTCTCCTGTCTATGCGTCGTGCGGGAATGTGCGGAGCGGCGTAAAAGCCGGAAGCGGGCGTGCGTGATCGCCCCTTTGTTTACGGCGCGGGGTGCGCCTTCATCGCATCCCTTCGTGTGGCACACGAAGAGAGAGGGGACGGGGCACCGGATGGCGCACTGTCCTTCAGTCAAGCCGTGCTTCCTTGCGGAAACACGGGCGCCTTCCGGCGCTCCGTCGTGACGTCTGTGCGGCGCCGGGCCGCGCTTCGCATCTTCGCGCGTCCCGAAGGAGCGCAAAGCGTCAGCCGGCTCCCGGCAGAGGCTCATAGTGGCCTCGGGCGGAGCCCCGGCGCCGCCCGGGGCCGGCTTGCGAGGCCGGACGCGGGCGCCACACCTGACATTGCGTTCGCCATGAGCGTTCGCAACGTCAGCCCGATCAGGACCGGCATCGCCTAAGGGCGACGCCGAGCTCTTTCGGGCGATCCCACGCAAGCCGGAGCAACCGGTTTTGCGTCCCTCACGCGGGATCGGCGAATAGGACTATAATCAAGATTGGGAAGGCGGGGATAAGTTTTTGGTTTTGGCGGTCAGGCTACGCCCTGACGCGGGTGCCTGGCGATGTTATATGAAGGGCGACTGGAGATCAGGCGATGCACGAACGGATCGAGATGAACCCGCAGACCATGGGCGGCAAGCCGGTGATCCGCGGCACGCGCGTGCCGGTCGAGATGATCCTGCGCAAGCTTGGCGCCGGAATGACCGCGCCAGACATCATCGCCGATCATCCGCATCTGACGATCGATGATATTCGCGCCGCCCAGTCGTTTGCCGCCGACTACATCGCCGAAGACGAAGTCGTGCACGGCTGAAGATCGTGCGGTGGCTCGCTGACGAATGTGTCTCGGCACGTCTGGTCGAGCGACTGCGAAGCGCAGGTCACGATGTGGTCTACATTCTTGAAGCGGCTCCGGGCGCGACCGATCTCGAAGTCCTAGCGCTGGCTGATCGCGACAAACGTATTTTGCTGACGGACGATAAGGATTTTGGCGAGCTCGTTGTTCGACAACAGCACAGAATTCCTGCGCTGGTGCTGATGCGCACCGGAAGCGAGGACTATCTGCAGGCATGGCAGCGGCTCGAAGCCGCAATAGCGTTGTTCGGTGACGAATTGATGGGGCGCTATACAATTCTGGAAGCTGCTCGCGTGAGAAGCCGTCGGTTGCGGCGACACGACGATCAATAGTGAGCCCGTAGGGTGGGTGAGGCGCGCAGCGCCGTAACCCGCCTCATATCTCGCGATTGGTGGGTTACGCGCCGTTGGCGCTATCCACCCTAGCTTGCTGACACCGCTTTGGCGCTGCCAGCCGCAGGCTCTTACGCCGCGGCTCCGCTTGTCGCCTGCCGGAACGACACCAGCCGCCGGTTGTCTTCATCCCACAATGTCAGCCGCACGCAGCGCAGGCTGTCCAGCAAGGTTAGCCGGCCGATATCGCCAAGCTCGGGATGATCGCGCAGCACGCGCGGCAGCCGGTAATACGGAATGCGGCTGCACAGATGATGGACGTGATGGATGCCGATATTGGCGGTGAACCAGCGCAGCACCGGCGGCAGGTCGTAATGCGAGGAACCGTGCAGGGCGGCGTCATGCAGATCCCACTGCTCGCCGTCGTGCCAGGACGTCTCCTCGAACTGATGCTGGATGTAGAACAGCCAGACGCCGAGCGAGGCCGCGATCAGGATGATCGGCATATGCACGAGCAGAAACGCCTTGAGGCCGATGAACCAGATCAGCGTGCCGGCAATCAGTGCGATCGCGGCATTGGTCGCTTGGGTGCTGATCCATGGCACCCAGCCGCTACGCATCATGCCGACCGGCAGACGATGCTGCAGCACGAACAGATAGGCCGGGCCGATGCCGAACATCACCAGCGGGTGACGGTAGAGCCGGTATTTGATCCGGTCGAAGCGGGAGAGGCCGAGATATTCGCGCACGGTGAGGGTGTCGATGTCGCCAATGCCGCGGCGGTCGAGATTGCCGTGCGTGGCGTGATGCATGGAATGGGTGCGGCGCCAGAAATCATAGGGCGTCATGGTGAGGACGCCGATGATGCGGCCGGTCCAGTCGTTCAGCAGCTTGTGGCTAAAGAAGGCGCCGTGGCCGCAATCATGCTGGATCATGAACAGGCGCACCAGGAAGCCGGCGGCAGGAATGGCGATCAGCAGGGCCAGCCAATAGCCGACGAAATGCACCGCCGCCCACATCGCGGCCCAGAGCAGGGCGAGCGGCACGAAGGTGATGGCGAGCTCGATCATGCTGCGGGCGCTGTCCGGCTCGCGGTAGCGGTTGAGAATGCGGGTCCAGTTGCGCGCTTCGCCGATGTCGCGCGGGGAAGACATTTGCGCTGCAGGCGTGTCGCCGATCGCGTCCGCTGTGGTAATCAGGGTACCGGTGGTCTTCAGTTTATCGAGTTGAATCAAGGTTGTTCCGTTTCGGCCGGTGATCTTGACACCGGCAATGCGCCGCCCGCGCTTGTGTCGGATATGTCCGGTGGGCGCCTTAGCACAGCCGGACGCGAAGGGTAGCGAATTTCGGAGTTGAATTTTTTCGTACAGATGCACTGGACGAAGCAAAATACGGGCGCCTGGGCCACGACCATCGGATGTTGTAATCAATCCGGGCCACGCATCCGGCGGAAGCCGCCGAAGATGCGCGGGCCGGACGCCGGCTTTTCGGCGGCGGCTGTC
>NZ_DATMRV010000135.1:0-19126 GCF_035565795.1 Pseudorhodoplanes sp. | reverse complement strand
CTGGCCCTGAGCCTCGTCTCCGCCTTCACCGCCCACCATGTCGGCGCGCGGTCCGCGGTGACTGCGGCGGCGCCGCCGGTGCAACGGGAAACGATCGCCCTGCTGCTCCTGATCGCCACCCGCCTGAGGTGCAGCCGCCTGCGCGGGCGCTCCGGTGATGAACGACGGCAAGCGCTCGACGTCGTCACCCTGCGCGCCATTGGCTTGCTGCTGCGGCCGACGATTGTCGTGATAGGGCTGACGATCCTGACGGTCGTGACGCTCCTGCCGATCATGGCGCGGCTGCCGGTTGTCATGACGCGGCTGGAAATCGCGCTGGTACGGCTGATCGCGCTGTTCGCGCGGCTGTTGCTGCTGATAGGGCTGGGCCGGCGAGTGCGGCTCGTAGTTCGGCTGCGAATCGTCGTCGCCGTCCAAGCTGTCCTCGTTCGATTCGCGCTGCTGGAACGGCTGATTTTGCCGAAACTGTTCCTGCGCCGCGGCGATCAGGCGGAAGTAATGTTCGGCGTGCTGATAGTAATTCTCGGCCGCCACCGGATCGCCGGAGGCCGTCGCATCACGCGCAAGCTGGATGTACTTTTCGGCGATGTGATTCGCGGTACCGCGGATTTTCACATCAGGCCCGTTGGATTCGTAAACCCGTGTCAGCGGATTGTGGTTCTTACCGCCGCCGCCGCCGCCGCGGTTACGACCGCGCATCCGATGCTTGTTCTGACCGTTTCTCATGGCTTGCCTGTTGACAACTCCTGATGGCGCGGCCCGCGCCGCGTTTTCCGGATCACTCGAACCCAATTCATTCCGACGTAACGATCTTCATCGCGCCACAACAATCCGGCTCCGCTCCGTCCGCGACGGAACGTGTCCCTTGGACCGCTGACGATCGGACCGTTATCGTTTCGGACCCTTGTCCGATAACCTCTCAACCCCCGGCGCAAATCGCGCCGCCTCTTAAGCCGATTCCGCCCGGTGGCGCGATGACCGTATTGTCATCGTTATCGGCCTGATGCTGCCCGGCAGCACCTGATCAATTCGACAGAATTGTTGTTCGTTCGGCCTTAATGTTGTCGCTCGACCTGTTGTGTCGATCTATGCCCGTTCGGCTACATACCCACGATGCTGATTGGTGCCGCCTTCGCGGGAGCCAGTTCGGGGAAGCCCTCTTCCCTCGGGAACTGTACCCGGGCCTCGATTGGCGGCCAGCACCAGGGCCGATATTTATAGTCAAGCTAGTCTGTCTCCCGCGATAATCCAAGCGTTATTTTTGCGGGGCGAAATGCGGTCGGGGAATGGCAAAAGTGCCGATTTTCAACCGCTTATGAGCCTCTCGGGCGGGCAACCACGGCCCGGGCTACTCCCCCTAGATCGGGTCTGAGGGAGGCGACTTCAAGCCACCCGCCGGCGGTGAAAATGGCCTCCACATCGGCCGCCTGACCGATTCCGATTTCAACGATCAGGACGCCGCCGCTGTTCAGCAACAGTGGAACCCGCCCTGCGATCGCACGATAGGCGTCAAGTCCGTCACTGCCGCCGTCGAGCGCGCGACGCGGATCGAAGTCGCGGACCTCGCGATCGAGCGCATCGATGTCGCGCGTCGGAATGTAGGGCGGGTTGGAGACGACGACGTCGAAGGTCTCGTTGAGATCGTCCGAAAAGTCGGCGAGACGGAATTGTGCGCGTGCCGCAAGTCCGACTGCCTGTGCGTTGCTTCGCGCGGTGTCGATGGCCAGCGGATCGATGTCGGTGCCGAGGCCCGTTGCGTTCGGCCATTCGTGCAGCAGCGCAAGCAGGATCGCGCCTGTGCCGGTGCCGAGATCGGCGACGCGCAACGGTTCGTGCTTTCGCGCAGGTCCGATTGCGGCGAGGGCCGCTTCGACAATCGTCTCGGTGTCGGGCCGCGGCACCAGCGTTGCCGCCGACAACGCCAGCGGCAAACCCCAGAACTCTTTCACCCCGATGATGCGTGCCACCGGCTCGCCTTGCATCCGTCGCGTTGCGAGCCGGGTGATTGCGTCGCGCTCTGCGTCGCTCAATGCGCGCGCACCCGCCGAGGTGAGGCCGGTGTGATCGAGCGACAGCGCATGCCCGATGATGAGCCGCGCATCGAGCGCAGCGCTGTCGATGCCGGCGCCCGCAAATTGCGATGCCAATACACGCCGCGCGGTCGCGATGTCCTTTGCCGCCGAAAGGTCCGGCGCGCTCATGCCGCGTCGTTCTGTGCCGCGAGCAGCGCCGCCTGGTTCTCCGCCACCAGCGCGTCGATGATCTCGCCCAGCGCTTCGCCCTCGATGATTTCCGGCAGCTTGTAGAGCGTGAGGTTGATGCGGTGATCGGTGACGCGGCCTTGCGGGAAATTGTAGGTGCGGATGCGCTCCGACCGGTCGCCGGAGCCGACCTGCACCTTGCGGTCGGCGGCGCGCGCACTGTCGAGCTTCTCGCGCTCGGCGTCGTAGAGTTTGGTCCGCAGCAGCGCCATCGCCTTCGCCTTGTTCTTGTGCTGCGAGCGATCCTCCTGCACGGCGACAACGATGCCGGACGGGATATGCGTGATGCGGATCGCGGACTCGGTCTTGTTGACGTGCTGCCCGCCGGCGCCCTGCGCGCGCATCGTGTCGATCTTCAGATCATCGTCGCGGATGTTGATGTCCACGTCCTCGGCCTGCGGCAGGACGGCGACGGTCGCGGCCGAGGTGTGAATGCGGCCCG
This sequence comes from Pseudorhodoplanes sp., assembly GCF_035565795.1. GTDB lineage: Bacteria > Pseudomonadota > Alphaproteobacteria > Rhizobiales > Xanthobacteraceae > Pseudorhodoplanes. Next base: position 16,423 of record NZ_DATMRV010000135.1, on the reverse strand, counting down.
ACGCTTCGGTTTCCGGCACGCGTTGCACCCGATGCACGCCGGATTCGTATTTCAGCTTGGCGAAAACGCCGCGGCCGGTGATGTCGGCGATGATTTCCTTGTAGCCGCCGACTGCTCCTTCACTTGCCGATACGATATCGACCTTCCAGCCCTGCTTTGCGGCGTAGCGTTCGTACATCCGGAACAGGACGCCGGCGAACAGCGAAGCCTCGTCGCCGCCGGTGCCGGCACGGATTTCGATGACGACGCTGCGTTCGTCCATCGCATCCTTGGGCAGCAATTCGATCTGGATCTGCTTTTCCAGCTTTTCGATCCGTTCGCGCAACTCGTGGCGCTCGGCATCTGCGATCGCGCGCATCTCCGAATCCGTGCCCGGATCCTCGATCATCGATTCGATGTCGCGCAGTTCGGAATCCACCGCCCGGTAGGCCTTGATCGCTTCGACGACAGGACCGAGGTCGGACAATTCGCGCGACAGCTTGACGAAGTCGTCCGGCGAAATCTGGCCGGACAGCCGGGCTTCGATTTCGGCGTGGCGTGCGATCAGGGCGTCGAGTTTGATTTGCGGCAGCATGGACTTCTCATGGCGCTTCCAGGCGAAGTGGATACCGCTTCGCAGCGGAAACGCATCAACTCTAAAGTTGCAGATTTTCTGACGCCGCGAATTGCTCGATGCGCTGGCGCAGCGTCATGCCGGTTACGGAGTGATCGAGCAACGGCCCGATCGCGGCCAGCGCCTTTTCGGCGTCGAGTTCGAGCAGCATGGACTTCACCGGGCCGACCGCCGAGGGCGTGAGCGACAGCGAGCGGTAGCCGAGTGCGACCAGCACCAGCGCGCCGATCGGCTTGGAGGCGAGTTCGCCACACAGCGTCACCGGCTTCTTGTGCTCGCGGCCCTTGCGCGCGATCAGCCGCAGCGCGCGCGCGACCGGTGCCGATATCGGGTCGTAGCGCTCGGCGACACGCGAATTGCCGCGATCGGCCGCGAACAAGAACTGGCACAGATCGTTGGAGCCGACCGACAGGAAATCCACCTGCGGCAGAAGATCGTCGAGCTGGAACAGCAGCGACGGGACTTCGACCATCACACCGATATCGACGCGCTCCGGCAGCGTGTGACCATGTCGGCGCAGATAGGTCAGTTCGTGTTCGACCATGTCCTTGCCCTGGTCGAACTCGGACACGTCGGCGACCATCGGGAACATGATACGCAGCGCCTTGCCGGACGCGGCGCGCAACAGGGCGCGGATCTGGCTGCGCATCAGGCCGGGGCGGTCGAGCCCGAGCCGGATCGCGCGCCAGCCCATGGCCGGATTCTCCTCCTCGAAGGCGCTCATATAGGGCAGCACCTTGTCGCCGCCGATATCGAGGGTGCGGAACGTCACCGGCTTGTCGCCGGCCGCTTCCAGCACGGAGCGGTACAGCGCAAGCTGCTCGCCGATCCGCGGAAAGTTGGTCGCGACCATGAATTGCAGCTCGGTGCGGAACAGCCCGATGCCGGCCGCACCGGTTTCCTCGATATGCGGCAGATCGACAAGAAGGCCGGCGTTCAGATGCAGCGCGATCTCGTGGCCATCTTTGGTCACGCAGGGCTTGCTGCGCAGTGCCTGATACTGCGCCTGCTTGCGCGCGCGCAGCCGCACGCGTTCCACATATGCGGCTTCAATATCCGCCGGCGGGCGCAGATAGACATCGCCGGAAATGCCATCGACGATGACCGGATCGCCGGCCTCGACGAGCCCCGAGGCATTCTCGACCTCACCCACGGCAGGAATGCCGAGCGCGCGCGCGACGATGGCGATATGCGACGTCGGCCCGCCTTCTTCCAGGATGAGGCCGCGCAGGCGCTTGCGGTCGTAATCGAGCAATGCCGCCGGACCCATCATGCGTGCGACGATGACGGCATTGTCGGGCAACTGGTCACGATGCGGCGCGTGCTCCACGCCCATCAGCTGGCGCATCAGCCGGTTCGCGAGATCGTCGAGATCGTGCAGCCGTTCGCGCAGATAGGGATCTGTGGCGCGCAGCATGCGGGCGCGCGTATCGGACTGCACGCGCTCGACGCCGGCCTCGGCGGTAAGGCCTGTCCGGATCGCCTCGCGCATGCGCTGCAGCCAGCCGCGATCATGCGCGAACATGCGATAGGTTTCGAGAATGTCCTTGTGCTCGCCGGCCTCGGCAATCTCGCCGCGCTCCAGCATGACATCGACGTCCGAGCGCATTGCTGCGATCGCGTCATCGAGCCGCTTGAGTTCGCCGGGAACATCGTCGGCGACGAAATTCTTGATGACCACGCGCGGCTCATGCAGCACGGCATGGCCGAGCGCGATGCCGTCGGCCAGCACCGTGCCGGAGAGGTGCCGTCGCGGATGCACTGCGGGTTCGGCGCCGGGCTTTGCGAGCGACGCGAGTTCGCCCGACGCGATCATCTCCGCGAGCACCATCGCGGTGGTCTGCAGCGCCTCTTCTTCCTCTTCGGAATAGTTCCGGTGAGCGCGGTTTTGCACCACGAGCACGCCGAGCGTGTTGCCGGCCCGCAGGATCGGCACGCCGAGGAAGGAGTGGTAGATTTCTTCGCCGGTCTCAGGACGATAGGAGAAGGCCGGATGCGATTGCGCGTCCGACAGGTTGATGGGATTGGCCTGACTGGCGACCAGACCGACGAGACCTTCGTCGATCCGCATCACGGTCTGGTGGACGGCTTCGCGATTGAGGCCCTCGGTGGCGTACAGCTCAAGGGTGCCGTCCACGCGCAAGACGTAGACGGAGCACACCTCCGCAACCATGTTGGCGGCGATCAGCACGACAATCCTGTCGAGCCGGTCCTGCGCGCTGACCGGTTCCGCCATCACCTCGCGGAGCCGGCGCAACAGCACGCGCGGGCCGCCCATTGCGCCTCGCATGGGTCGATGTCCTTGGTTCTCGAAAGGTCATAGCGGGTGCGGCGCGCCAGCCGCAAGGGAGGCGTGCGAACGCGGCCGGAACGCAGCCTGGAAGCCGCTCATTCCCTGCAGGGGCGGCAATCCAGGGCCGAATCAGGCATTCGCGGAGGGGAGCGGCGCTTCTATTTCGCGGATTTTTCGAAAAATCTGGCGAGCGCGGAAATGTCGGTCCTGGCGCCGGAATTGTCGTCCGCCAGCCGCTGATAGTGGGCCGCAATCGCCTCGTACATCTCGCGCGAGGGGCCGCCGCCGGTGAAGTGGGCGATCTCCTCCATCTCGGCGACCCAGCGGTACGCCTTGCCGAACATGTCCGGCACGCTGCGCTGGAAATAGGAGAGGAGGTTCGGCTGGCTGGCCGCGAGCTCGGCATGGAGCGCTTCGGCGACGCCGGCGCGCTCGGCTGCAAGCAGCATGGCCGAGCCGACCGCAGTCAGCCCCTTGGTGATGCCGCCATAGCTCATTTTCAGCGCCGAAGCGGCGCCGACCCCGCCATCGACCCGCCGGAACACCAGGCCGAAATCGTCCAGCCGTTCCAGCGGCGCGGCGTCGGCGCCGGAATAATAAAAGACCGGGCCGCCATAACCCGCGCGCGGCGGCCCGCCGATGATCCCGGCATCGGCGAAAGGCGTACCGGTCGTCTCGATCGCGGCGGCGATCTCGCGCACCGTATCCGGGCTCACCGCATTGCAGTCGGCATAGAGCGGCTTTCGGTTCGCGGCAGTCAGCGCAGGGGCAAGCCGCTGCGCGAGCGGCAGCGCGTCGCCGGGCGGCACGATCGACAGGATGAAGTCCGCCGCCGCGATCTCCGCATCGCTCGCATCGATCATGCCGGCAGCTTTCGCGCGTGCAACGCTCGCTTCGCTGCGGCCCTTGAGCGAGGTGAGGACGCGCACGCCATTCGCGGTCAGCCGCGCGGCGCAGGCTGCACCCATGCCACCCTGCGCAATGATGACGACGGTGGGGTTGCCGGACATTGCGTTCACTCCTGTGGCCCCATTTTCTCGATCAACGCTGCAAGCTCTGCGCGCTCGTCCGGCGCAAGATCGGTGAGCGGCGCGCGTACCCTGCCGCCAGGACGGCCGACAATATCGGCGCCTGCCTTCACGATGCTGACGGCATAACCCGGCTGCTTCTTCCGGATGCAGACATATGGTTCGAGAAAGTCCGCGGTCAACCGCTGTACCGTCGCGCTGTCGCCGTCATGCACGGCGCGATGAAACGCAATCGCGGTGCGCGGCACGAAATTGAAGATCGCGGACGAGTAGGTCGCCATGCCGAGTGCGTGGAACTCGACGGCATAGGCTTCCGCGGTCGGCATCCCGTTCAGCATCAGAATGCGGTCGCTAAGGAGGTCGCGGATCGCCTTGATGGTCTCGATATCGCCGATGCCGTCCTTGAACGCGATCAGGTTCGGGCAATCCTCCGCGAGTCCCGCGAGCGTCTCCACCTGCAAACGGCAGGTGCCGCGATTGTACACGATCACGGGCAGGCGCGTTGACCGGCACACCGCCTTGATGTGTGCGCGCAGCCCGTCCTGCGGCCCTTCAACGAGATACGGCGGCAACAGCAGGATCCCGTCCGCGCCGATCTTCTCGGTCTTCTGCGCATATGTGATTGCGGTTGCCGTGCCATAGCCAGCCGCGCCGATTACCGGGATCTTGCCGCGCGCTGTCTGCACTGCGACCCGGAGCACGTTGGCGTATTCTTCCGCGGTCAGCGAAAAGAATTCGCCAGCGCCGCCCGCCGAAAACATCGCGGCCGCGGGATAGCGCATCAACCATTCGATCCGTGCTGCGGAGCTGCGCGAGTCGAAAACGCCATGTGCGTCGAAATCGGTGAGCGGGAAAGACAAAAGGCCGCGCGATAGCGCGCGTTTCAGGTCGTCCGGCGTCATGCCGCTGGCCCAAACATTTCGCTGCCCATCATCGCCCACCGCTCGTCGTGACAGCCATTTGTCGCATAGAATGCGTCTTTACATAACAAAGCAAATTTTGATCGGGAGGGTAACATGCATCGCTTTGCCGTCCGCGCCGGTCTGCTCGGCCTGTGTGCCGTCGCAGCGTCTACATTTGCACACGCGCAGACCTATCCGTCGAAACCGATCCGCATGCTGGTCGGGTTTCCGGCTGGCGGGCCAAGCGATGTGCCGGCGCGCATCATCGGACAGCAATTGCAGACGGCGCTCGGGCAGCCGGTCGTGGTCGAGAACAAGACCGGCGCGGCCGGCATGATCGCCTTGAACGAAATGCTGGCGCAGCCGCGCGACGGGCACACGCTGCTGCTGTGCTCCTACATCGATCCGACCAATGTGCATCTGTACAAGAAGGCGGCCTACAAGATCGACGATCTCGCGCCGGTCTCAATGATCACCAGGGCGTATTACGCCATCGTGGTGCCGGCGGACTCCGCGGCAAACACGATCAAGGATTTCATCACGCTCGCCAAAGCCAGGCCCGGCGCGTTGAACTACGGCAAGGTAGGATCGGGTTCGGTTACGGAAATCATTCCGCGTCAGCTCGAGAAGGACGCCGATATCAAGATGACCGGTGTCACTTTCCGCGGCACGGGCCCTGCGCTGCAGGAAGTGGTGGCCGGCCGCATCGACTTCGCCGTGTCGCCGCTGTCGCTCGCCATCCCGCTGTTCAACGAGAAGAAGGTCAAGATCATCGCGATGACCAGCCCCGAGCGGCTTCCGGTCGCGCCGAATGTGCCGACGCTGAAGGAAGGCGGCGTCGACATCGTGAATTATGGCTGGTGGGGCGTATGCGCTGCTGCCGGCACGCCCCGGCCGGTTCTCGACGCGCTGAACAAGCATGTCGGCGCGGCGGTCGCGTCCGATCAGTTCAGGACGACGATGGAGAAGACCGGCGTGATCCCGGAAGCGAGCTCGGTCGATGCCTTCGGGAAGCTGATCGTGGATACGGCAGCGGATGCCAGCAGGACGATCAAGGGTCTCGGGATCGAGCAGCTGGATCAATAGGCAGCGCTACGGAGGCGCTCCCGGCCTGCTCTTCACTTGTCCCGGCAAAAGCGGGGATACGTCGCGGCGCTAGCTCCAGCCCCCGCCTTCGCGCGGGGGCAAGGGATCAGGCCTTGTCCAGCCCGTAGAGCGAATGCAGCGTGCGCACCGCAAGCTCGGTATAGGCGGCATCGATCAGCACCGAGAACTTGATCTCGGACGTCGTGATCGCGCGGATGTTGATGTTGCGTTCGGCCAGTGCCTTGAACGCGCGGGCCGCGACACCGGCATGGCTGCGCATGCCGATCCCGATCACCGAAACCTTCGCCACATCGGTTGCGCCATCGACGCGCTGGAAGCCGATCGCCTCCTTCGCCTTCTGGATCACGGCCATCGAACGCTCGTAATCGGCAGCCGGGACGGTGAAGGTGAGGTCGGTGGTCTTGCCGTCGGCGGAGACGTTCTGGACGATCATGTCCACGTTGACGCTGGAATCGGCGAGCGGGCCGAAGATCGCGGCGGCGATGCCCGGCTTGTCTTCGACATTGCGGATCGAAATCTGCGCTTCGTCCTTCGAGAACGCGATCCCGGTGACGACCTGTTGCTCCACGATATCCTCCTCGTCGCAGATCAGCGTGCCCGGAGGCATGCCGTGCGGATCGATGTCTTCGGGCTTGTCGAAGCTCGAGCGCACGAAGATCTTCACCTTGTGCACCATGCCGAGTTCGACCGAGCGAACCTGCAGAACCTTGGCGCCAAGCGAGGCCAGTTCCAGCATCTCCTCGAACGCCACCTTCTCAAGACGCCGCGCCTTCGGCACCACGCGCGGGTCGGTGGTGTAGACGCCGTCCACGTCGGTGTAGATGTCGCAGCGATCGGCCTCGATGGCGGCCGCGATCGCGACCGCCGACGTATCTGAGCCGCCGCGGCCGAGCGTGGTGATGCGGCCTGTCTCCTTGTGGATGCCCTGGAAGCCGGCGATCACCGCGACTTCCTTGCGCTCGCGGAAGCGCTTCACGAGCTCCGAGCCATTCAGGTCCGTGATGCGGGCCGAGCCATGCGCGTTCGAGGTGTACATCGGCAATTGCCAGCCCTGCCAGGACCGCGCGCTGATCCCCATGTTCTGCAGAACGATGGCAAGAAGGCCGGCCGTGACATTCTCGCCGGAGGAGACGATCGCGTCGTATTCGCGCGCGTCGTGCATCGGCGAGGCGTCCTTGCACCAGGCCACGAGTTCGTTGGTCTTGCCGGCCATGGCAGACACGACGACCGCCACATCGTGGCCGGCCTTGTATTCGCGCTGCACATGGCGCGCGACGTTGCGGATGCGGTCGATATCGGCGACCGACGTTCCGCCGAATTTCAGCACAAGACGTGACATGAAAGGATCGGCGCCCCGAATGGAAAAGTTAACGCGCGGCGGCTGGGGCGGACGCCCGGCGCGGGCGCAGTCATAGCGACGCGGTGCCGCTCCTGCAAGGCACCGGAGTCAGCGAAAATTGATATCGTCTGCGCCCGGTAGGCGGCTAGAAGGACTTCGTCCGAATCCCGGTGCCGTTTGGCGCGGGGCGTCGCGGCCGCCGGAACGACGGGTGAGGGAATGCCGAAGCGGGGTGAGACCACGATAGACCGGGCCGAGGTCGAGCAGTTTTCGAAGCTCGGCGCGCTGTGGTGGGACGAGCGTGGCCCGATGGCCATGCTGCACAAATTCAACCCTGTCCGGCTGAGCTATATCCGCGACCAGGTCTCGGCCCATTTCGGCAGGAATCCGCGGCAGATCGGCTGTCTGTCGGGATTGCGCATCCTCGATATCGGCTGCGGCGGCGGCATCCTGTCGGAACCGCTGGCGCGGCTCGGCGCCACCGTGGTGGGGGCCGACCCCTCGGAGAAGAATATCGAGGTCGCCCGCCGGCACGCGGCGCAGGTCGATCTGATCATCGACTATCGCGCGGTGACGGCGGAGGAGCTTGCCGACAGGAAAGAGACGTTCGACGTTGTCCTGGCGATGGAGGTGGTCGAGCACGTCGCCGACGTTGAGCTGTTCGTGAGCCGCTGCGCCGAGATGGTGGGCCCGAACGGCATGATGATCGCGGCAACCCTCAACCGCACCATGAAGAGCTTCGCGCTCGCGATTGTCGGTGCGGAATACGTGCTGCGCTGGCTGCCGCGCGGCACCCATCGCTGGGACAAGTTCGTCACGCCGGCCGAACTGGAATCCGCGATGCAGGGGGCCGGGCTCAAGGTGGTGGACGAGCGCGGGGTGGTCTATCGCGTGATGGGCGACCGTTGGGAGCTCTCGAGCGATATGGACGTGAACTACATGCTCACCGCTGCGCGCGGGGCATAAGAGCCAGACGGGCGGGCCTGCAGAAAACCTATGCTCCTCTCCCGAGGCTGTGCGATGATGTATCGTCCATCGCTGAGGAGCCGGCCATGATCGTTGAACTTGTGACTTTCACCTTCCCGAACGGACATGACCGCGCGAGCGAGCTCGAAGCCGTGCGCAGCGTGGTGGACAAATGGGCCGCGAACCCGGACCTCGTGCGCAAGCATTTCCTCTGGGGCCTGGGCGACGACGCCGGGACCGGCGCCGGGTTCTACATCTGGCCGTCGATCGAGGCGGCCAGGCGCGCGCATAGCGATGAATGGCGCGAGGCGGTGAAGAAGCGCACCGGCGGTTATCCGACGATCCGCTATTTCGACCTGATGACACTCGTCGACAACGAGCGCGGCGTCATCACCGAATGGGATGCGAGCGGCAAAGCGCTGCAGCGCGAGACGGTGTGACAATTCGCCATGACGCCTGCGGAAGTTTTCTCCAGCCTGGCCTGATCTTGCATGCCTGATACCGGCTGGTTGTGGATCGTCTTCACGCTGCTGGCGGCCGCCGGGCAGACCATCCGGAACGCAATGCAGCGCGAGCTGACCGCGACGCTCGGTACCGCCGGCGCGACGCATGTGCGCTTTCTATTCGGTTTTCCGTTTGCTGTTCTGTTCCTCTGCGGTTTGATGCTGGTCACAGGAGCGTCGCTACCGTCGCCGCCGCCGTTGTTCTGGCTGTGGGTGCTGCTCGGTATGGGCGCGCAGGCGCTCGCAACGGCGCTGATGCTGATGGCGATGGGCGAACGTTCGTTCGTGGTCACCATTGCCTATATCAAAACCGAGCCGGTCCAGGTTGCGTTGTTCGGTCTGATCTTCCTCGGCGACAAGCTCACGATCGGCATGATTGCTGCGATCGTCATTGCGACTGCGGGCGTGATCGTGATGTCGCTTAAGCCGGGCGGGGCTGCGAACGATAGCTGGCGTCCGACATTTCTCGGCCTGGCATCGGGTGCAGCCTTTGCGCTTTCGGCCGTAGGCTATCGCGGCGGCATCCTGAGCCTCGGTCTGTCGGACTATGTGATGGCGGCGACCTTCACGCTAACGGTCGGCCTGCTGATGCAGGCAGTGATGCTGACGAGCTATCTGATGCTGCGCAAGCCAGAGGTCATGCGCGGGATCATCAAGGCGTGGCGGCCGTCGCTGTTCGCGGGCTTCATGGGCGCAACTGCATCGCAATTCTGGTTTCTAGCGTTCGCACTTGCGACAGCGGCCAGCGTGCGCACGCTGGCTCTCGTCGAGGTTCTGTTTGCGCAGGCGATCTCGAGCTTTGTGTTCGGGCACAAGACGACAATGCGCGAAGGGCTCGGGATAGTGTTGATCGTGATCGGTGTTGTGCTGCTGATCTGGGTGCATTGACCGGGAGCGAGCGACGGACCGGAAAGCAAAAAAAAGCCCCCGCTCATGGCGAGCGAGGGCTTTTGAAAATCGCTGGCTGTACGATCAGCGCGCCAGCGTAACCGGTGCCAGGCCTGCGAAGCCGAGCGCACGCGCTGCGGCAGGCGACAGGTCGATCACGCGACCACGCACGAACGGCCCACGATCGTTGATTCTGACCGTCACGGTGCGGCCGTTCTTCTTGTTGGTGACGCGAACGTGGCTGCCGAACGGCAGCGTCTTGTGAGCGGCTGTCATTGCGCCCGGATTCATGCGTTCACCGCTGGCGGTCTTCCGGCCGGCATAACCATCGCCATTGCCATAAACCGATGCAATTCCAGATTCAGCTTGAGCGCCCCCCGCGAAGGAAAGACAAACTGCAAACGCCAATGCGTAGGCTCGTGCCTGCATCCAAAAAGTCCCTTGTTGTTGGAGAATGGCGCGCGCTTGCCGGTCGAATGCGACCACGATGTGGCAAGGTTGAAAATGCGTTAGCTGGAAAAATCAGCGTCGTGCTCAACCGCCGATCTGCAATTTTGTTGTGCCAGCAGCCAGAACTTGTCGTCTGGCGCGGAAAATGTCCCGGCTGTCCGGTGATGGCGCATCAGCTGTTCAGATTCGAGGCAGAGCGCAGGCGCAGAGCCTTCACCTCATGTGACAAAGCTGAGTCAAAGTTGAACGATTGCGGGGCGACTTTTCGCCGCTCGCTCGCTGCGATCGTCTGCGTCGGTTCCGGCCCGCGATCCGATGGGGCGTAGACGGATTGCGGTATCCGTTCTTGTGGCGGGCAGGTCAGTTTCTCTCGTCGGGCAAAATCGGCAGCGGATGGAATTCGATGCCTTCGTCGAGCAGTTCCTTGGCGTCCTGTGGCGTAGCTTCGCCATAGATCGAGCGATGTTCGATCTCGCCGTAGTGCATCTTGCGCGCGACCTCGGGGAATTTCTTGCCGACATTGTCGGCATTCCTGATGAGGTGGTCGCGCAATTCCTTCAGCTTGGCACGGAATTCCCGCTCCTGCGGCGAGATCATCGCGACCTGTTCGGGCGCCGGCGCGGCCGCTACATCCGGAGCCGCAACCGGAGCTTCGACAGGCGCAGGCGCGCTGCGCTTCCTGGCGCCGCGGCCAAGCGCCGGCGCCATGATGGCCTTCTCGACCTTTTTCGAATCGCAGGTCGGGCACGTCACAAGCCCGCGCTTGCGCTGCTTGTCGTAGTCGGAAGAGTCGCTGAACCAGACTTCAAAAGTGTGCTTCCGCTCGCAGACGAGCGCGTACTTAATCATGTTGCATCACCAACAACATGCAGATGGGCCGGTTCCGCCATCGGCTCGATTATGTCGAAGCGGCGGCCATGCTGCAGCGACGGCACCTTGGCGCGCGCCGCCGTTACTTGAGCAGGATCGATCTCCACTATCAGAACGCCTGGTTCGGTGCCGTGTTCTCCAATAATGCGGCCCCACGGATCGACGGCGAGCGAATGGCCGAATGTCGAACGGCCATTCTCGTGCGTGCCACCCTGAGCGGCCGCGAGCACGAACGAGCCATTCTCGATCGCGCGAGCGCGGATCAGCGTGTGCCAATGCGCCTCGCCGGTCTGGCGCGTGAAGGCTGCGGGAATCGTCAGGACGGTCGCGCCGGCTTCCGCGAGTGCGCGATAGAGCGCGGGGAAACGCAGGTCATAGCAGATGGTAAGGCCGAACCGCGCCCAGGGGAGGTCGACCACCACGGCGCATTCGCCCGGACGAAAATTGTTGGACTCACGATAGCTTTCGCCACCTGCGAGGTCGACGTCGAACATATGGATCTTGTCGTAGCGCGCGACGATCTCACCGCGCGGATCGATCATGAAAGCGCGGTTCGCCGCCTTCTCGGGCGAGACCTTGATCGCGAGCGACCCGACATGCAGATGGATCTTGTGCGCGCGCGCCAATTCCTGGAACGCCGCGAGGCAGACATCCTTCTCCTCTTCGGCGATCGCGCCGAACAGTGTCTCGCGCGACAGCTCCATGATGTTGGTCATCTCGGGCGTCTGCACGTACTGCGCGCCGGCAGCGGCGGCTTCGCGGATCAGCGCGCTGGCTTCATCAAGATTGACTTGCGGCGAACGCCTGGACCGCATCTGAACGAGTCCGGCGCGGAACGTCCCATCCGATTTGCTCATGCCGCGGGTCCGGGCTGCGCCAGAAGCGGGTCGAGCTTGCCGGCGTCATCGAGCGCGTAGATGTCATCGCAGCCGCCGACATGGACGTCGCCGATGAAGATCTGCGGCACGGTGGTCCGGCCGTTCGCACGCGTCGTCATCTCGGCGCGCAGCGCCGAATTGCCGCCGACGTCGATTTCCTTGTAGGGGACGCCTTTCCTGGTGAGCAACTCCTTCGCCCAGGCGCAATAGGGACAGAAGGCGGTGGTATAGATGTCGACGGGTGGCATGGGATTTCGCTTTGTCGAATCCACTATATGGGCGTCCGCACGCTGTCGACAACCCGCGCGAAAATCAGCACATCCACCTGCCGGGCGCCGGCCCGCAGCAGCGCGCGGGCGCAGGCGTCCACCGTGGCGCCGGAGGTTAGAACGTCATCAACCAGGAGCACGTGCCGGCGCATGATGCCGGCTTTGCCGGATGGCTCGACCCGGAAGGCGCCCTGGACGTTCGCTGCGCGTTCACTCTTCGAAAGGCCGACCTGCTGCGGTGTCGCTTTCACCCGCTTCAGTGCAGAGACCTCCAGAGGTAAACCGCGCGGGTCGGCCAGCAGCTTTGCAAGGGTCGCCGACTGGTTGAACCGCCGCGCCCACATCCGCCGCCAGTGGAGGGGAACCGGCACGACCACTTCGGCATCGGCCAATAGTTCAGAGCCGGCCCGCGCCATCCAGCCGGCCATAATCGGTGCGAGGTCGAGCCTGTCGCCATATTTCAGGGCGTGGACCATGGTGCGCGCGACGTCGTCGTAGCGTACTGCGGCTCGCGCGCGGGCATAGGCCGGCGGATCGGCAATCGCCTGCATCGAGTAGATGCCGGGGCCCGGGTCATAGGTGAACGGGATGCCGAGCTTTTCGCAGAAGGGCCGGTCGATCGGCGACAGCTTAGACCAGCAGGCCGCGCACAGCCCGGCTCCGTCGCCCACCGGGTCGCGGCAGGAGGGGCAGAGCGGCGGCAGCCCCACATCGAGGATCAGCTTGAACGGAATCCGCAACGCCGCCGCAATTTGCGACAGGCGCGCGGATACGCGTTGGTCTATAGCGGTCCCGGACATGCGCTTGGGCCCCACCTCGAAAACCAGCCTAGCGCCGTCAGGAGAGCCGTGAAAGTGGCAGGACCGCCCCGGATATTCGATCGCGACCTGCAGCGACGCCGCCGTCTGCGCGCTCTGCGCGGGGAGCCGGTGGATTTCCTGCTCGAACACGTCTCGCAGGAACTGGTCGAGCGGCTGCTCGTGGTGCAGCGCTCGTTCCGTCTCGCCGCCGATGTCGGGACACCGGGCAGTGCATTGCGACACATGATGCGATCGAAAGGCCTGGCCGCGGATGTGATCGCGGTTGATCCGCTGGCCTATCGCGCACAGGGGACGGAGGCGCTGCGTGTCGCCGCCGACGAAGAGGCGTTGCCGTTTGCGGACGGCTCGCTCGATCTCGTCGTCTCCGCGCTGGCGCTGCAATCGGTCAACGATCTGCCGGGCGCGCTCGCGCAGATCCGGCGGGCGTTGAAGCCGGATGGTCTTTTCCTGGCTGCTCTCCTCGGTGGCGATACGCTGACGGAGCTGCGCCAGTCCTTTGCGGCGGCAGAAGCCGAGATGGACGGCGGAGTGTCGCCGCGTGTCGCGCCATTTGCCGATTTGCGCGACCTCGGCGCGCTGCTGCAGCGTGCCGGCTTTGCGCTGCCGGTCGTGGATGCCGACCGCGTGACCGTGCGCTATGCGACGGCTTTCGATCTGATGCGCGACCTGCGCGGTATGGGCGGGACCAACACGCTGAGCGAGCGCCGCCGCGTGCCGTTGAAGCGAGCGACGCTTCTGCGCATGGCGCAAATCTATGCCGAGCGCTTCAGCGATCCGGATGGACGATTGCGTGCGAGCTTTGAGATCGTCTGGCTGTCGGGCTGGGCGCCGCACGAGAGCCAGCAGCAGCCGCTGCGGCCAGGATCGGCGAAGGCGCGTCTGGCCGACGCGCTGAAAGTGATCGAACTCCCCGCGGGAGACAAGGCAGGCAGTTGATGCGGTCTCAGGTCGGCCACGCCGACTGAACGCTCTGGAACAGACCGACAACCGTGACGCCGAGCGAATTGACTGCGGCAACGATCGCGACCGCGATGCCGGCGGCGATCATCGCATATTCGATTGCTGTCGCGCCGCGCTCATCGCGCAGGAAGTGGCGGAAGGTCCGGACGTAAATCTCTTGCGTTCCCATCGACGTTCCTCTCTCGCAATCACAACAGGGAAGTCAGGTGAGGGATGAGTGGTTCATCCGCCGGGGGCATCGGATAGTCCCGGAGCTTGTTCGGTCTGACCCAGGCGAGACGGACGTGGTGCTGTGCTGTCACCTGACCCTCCCAGCGCCGGCAGACATAGAGTGGCATCAGGAGATGAAAGTCGGGGTAGCTGTGGCTCGCAAAGGTCAGGGGCGCGAGACAGGCTTCCCTGACGACAATTCCCAGTTCCTCCTGCAATTCCCGTATCAGCGTTTGTTCCGGCGTTTCGCCCGCTTCCACCTTGCCGCCTGGAAATTCCCAGAGGCCCGCCATCGCCTTGCCCTGCGGCCGCTCCGCAATCAGCACGCGGCCATCGGCATCGATAAGGGCGCAGGCTACGACAATGAGGAGTCTGGTGCTCACAACCGTCGTTCACTCTAAAAAACGCGGCGTTAACGGCCGCTTAAAATTTGTGTCAGGATTGCGAGTACCGATTACGAGCGGTAATCGCCGTTGATTGCGACATATTCCTTGGTCAGATCGCAGGTCAGAACACGGTCGCGGCCCTTGCCGAGGCCCAGCGCGACCTTGAGTTCAATCTCGGGCTGCTTCATCGTCTCGGAGACTTTGGCCTCGTCATAGGACGGATCGCGCGCCCCCTTGGTCGCAACACGAATACCGTTGAACCAGATCGACAGCTTGTCGCGATCCGCCGGCTCGCCGGCCTTGCCGACCGCCATCACGACGCGGCCCCAATTGGCGTCCTCGCCGGCGATCGCCGTTTTCACCAGCGGCGAGTTGGCGATCGACATCGCGATCCGGCGCGCGGACTTGTCCGAGGCTGCACCCTCAACCTTGATCTCGACCAGCTTGCGCGCACCTTCGCCATCGCGCGCGACCTGCTCGGAGAGATTGGCCAGCACCTCCTGGAACGCCTTGCGGAAGCCCTTCAGGCGCGGATCGCTGGCGCGCGCGATCTTCGGCGCGCCTCGGGCGGCCGCCGCTCCGGTCGCGAATGCGAGCAGCGTGTCGGAGGTTGAGGTGTCGCCGTCGATCGTGACGGCGTTGAAGGTGCTGGCGACGCCCTCGCTCAGCAGCTTCTGCAGTGCCGCGGCCGCGATGGGTGCATCCGTGAAGATGAAGGACAGCATCGTCGCCATGTCGGGCGCGATCATGCCGGCGCCCTTGGCGATGCCGTTGATCGTCACTGTGGTCTTGCCGATGCGGGCCTGCGCGGTCGCGACCTTCGGAAAGGTATCGGTGGTCATGATCGCCTTCGCTGCGTCGAGGAAGCGACCCGGCGCGGCGTCCTCCACCAGCGTCTGCATCACGCCGTCGAACTTGGTCGCATCCAGCGGCTCGCCGATCACGCCGGTCGAGGCGAGGAATACGTCATTCATGCCGCAGCCATTGGCCTGCGCCGCGAGCCTCGCGGTGAGCTGCGTCGCGGCACGTCCGGACTTGCCGGTGAAGGCGTTCGCGTTGCCGGAATTCACCACCAGCGCGCGTGCGGTCCCACCCTTCAATCGTGCGCGGCACCATTCGACTGGCGCCGATGGGCATTTTGAGCGCGTGAAAACGCCGGCGACAGTCGTGCCCTCGTCGAAAGCCGCGAACAAAACGTCGGTCCGGTTCTTATAGCGGATGCCGGCCTGCGCGGTTGCGATGCGGACGCCATCGATCGACGGCATGTCTGGAACGTTGGTGGGAGCGAGCGGGGAAACGGCGCTGGACATTCTGGGCCTCGTTGCCCGGCGGCATGCGGGCTGGCCCACGTCATAGCGGGAGAGATGACAAAAATAAAACGGGACGCTTTCGCGTCCCGTTTCGAATTCGAACCCGCGGCTGGCGGATTACTTCTTTGCCGGCGCCTTGGTGTCAGGCTTTGCAGCCGGGGCCGGATCGGCGGGCTTCTCGCCGACCTTCTCGATCTTGGCGTCGGCGCGCAGCTTCTGGATCAGATCGGCCTGCGCCTTGCGCTGAACGTAGCTCTCGATCTGCTCCTTGACCTGATCGAAGGTCGGGGGCTGCTTCGTGCGCTTGTCGTCGACGCGGATCACGTGCCAGCCGAACTGCGACTTCACCGGATCGGAGATCTGGCCCTTGTCGAGCTTGAAGGCGGCTTCGGCGAATTCCGGCACCATCTGGTCCTTGGTGAAGAAGCCAAGGTCGCCGCCGGTGTCCTTCGAGCCGGGATCTTTCGACTTTTCCTTGGCGATTGCAGCGAAGTCTCCGCCCTTCTTCAGGTCGGCGGCGACGGTCTTCGCCTCGTCTTCCGACTCGACGAGAATGTGGCGTGCGCTCACTTCCTGCTCGTTGCCGACGTCCTTGATGGCATCGGCATAGACTTTTTTCATCGCATCGTC
>NZ_DATMRV010000134.1:0-11856 GCF_035565795.1 Pseudorhodoplanes sp. | reverse complement strand
TGTTGGAGTCTCTTTATCTGCGCGCTGATCGCGGGTTGCGTGAGGTTCAGTGCCTCGGCCGCCTTTGTGAAACTGCCGGCCTCTTGAATGACGACGAACGAGCGCAGGAGTTCGATTGGAATATTCTGAACTTCATGGCGGCGTTGCATCTTTGTCCCGGTCTCGCGATGCGCAAACGGTGAGGGGTTGATCGTCTCTACGCACTGCCTGGAACGTAAGACTGACAAACGGCCTGTCAGGAACCGCTGACTAACCAGGACAAAAACCAAGGGCGCCCCGTCGCACTGGGATGGTCGGCCTTAAACGAAAGCCACAACCATCACTTGCAACGTGATCGCAATCTACACAACCAAGTTCCCCGATTCGCTTCTTTTGAATACTTACAAGGGCGCGCGCCGAGGCAAACAAAAACGATATTTTATTCAGAATACTGACTGATCATTTCGTATAAGACATATACAATACCAGCACACTTTTGAATTGTGCATAAATTTTCAAAATAAATGCTGCCCAAAAATGTCTTCGCTCTCGCGTTGAGCAGCGAATTTTTCGTCACCACGCTCGTGCGCGAGAGAGTGGCGTGATCCGGAGCGACGTGATCCGGTTTCGGTCTTTCAGCAGCACACCGAATCGAAAGCCGTAGAATGTAAAGGTCTGACCAACATCAGGGATCGACCGCGCCTCGTGAATCACCAAGCCTGCGATGGTCGTCGCCTGCTCGTCCGGAAGGTTCCATTCCATCGCGCGGTTGAGATCCCGGATCGGCACGCTGCCTTCGACATGCACCGACCCGTCCGGCTGCGGCCAAACACCCGGCAGACTGACATCATGCTCATCCGTGATGTCGCCTACGATCTCCTCGATGATGTCCTCGAGCGTCACGAGCCCCATGACCTCGCCGTACTCATCGACGACCAGCGCCAGCGGGGTCTTGCGGCGGCGGAACGCCTTGAGTTGCTCGGTGAGCGGCCGCACCGTCGGCACGAACCACGGCGGACGCGCGAGCGATACGACATCGATCTTCGACAGATTGCCGCCCGCTTCCTGAATCGCAACCAGGAGATCTCGCACGTGCAGAATGCCGACAAAATTATCCGGGGTCCGGCTCCACAGCGGAATCCGGGTAACCGGCACGTCGAGTACCGCCTTGAGGACGTGATCCGAAGAGTCGTCGGCGCAGACCGTTATCATTTCGGTGCGATGGATCATCACATCCCTCACCTGCAATTCGCGCAGATCGAGGACGCCGCCCATCATGTCACGGTCGTGCTTCTCGACGCTGCCGTCGCGATGCAGGAGATCCACCGTGCCGCGCAGTTCCTCATGGGCGGAGAGAACCGGCTGTGCCGCTCCTACCCGCATTCCGAAGATCGACAGCAACCATCGCACCAGCCGCTCAATCCAGATCAGGATCGGACCGAGGATGTGCACGACCCACCGGATCGGCCGCGCCACCAGCAGCGCGCCGCGCTCTGGCGCATTGATCGCAATGGTTTTCGGCAGCACCTCGGTGAAGATCACGATCATGGCGGTCATCACCAAGGTCGCGTAGACCACGCCGACCTCGCCGAACCAGGCGAGCATGAGTCCGGTGGCCAGCGACGACGCTGCGATATTGACCGCGTTGTTGCCGAGAAGGATGCCGCCGATCAGCCGTTCACGCGCCTCGGTGAGGCGGTTGACGATCGCCGCGTTGCGGTTTCCGGACTTCTCCATCCGCAACATGCGAGCGCGGGAAAACGCGGTCAGCGCCGTCTCGCTGCTCGAAAAGAAAAATGAGAGCGCGAGGCAAATCAGAATCGCCAGGAGTGCAAGCCAGTCTTGTGCGTCCATCAATCAGGCGAGTTGACCGGTGAGAAATTCGCGGACATCGGCGACATCGATATCTGGGGCGATGAAGCTTTTTCCGATGCCGCGCGCCAGAATGAACGTCAGACGGCCCCGCTTGACCTTCTTGTCCTGACCGATGAGTTCGATCAGGCGATCCGCATCGGGCCGCTCGCCCGGAATCTCTGCAATCCGGGTCGGCAAACCGACGGCCGCGAGATGGCGCACCACCCGCTCGGCATCGGCCGGCGAGCAGAGCCCCCGGCGCGCCGAGAACGCGAATGCGAGCACCATGCCGATCGAAATGGCCTCGCCATGATAGAGACGATCGGAGAAACCGGCCGCCGCTTCCAGCGCATGTCCGAATGTGTGGCCGAGATTGAGCAAAGCGCGGTCGCCCGTCTCGCGCTCGTCACGCGCAACGATGTCCGCCTTCATCCGGCAGCTCACCGCGATCGCATGTTCGCGCGCTGCCGTGCCCGCGAACACATCGCGCCAGTTGGCTTCAAGCCATGCGAAGAAATCGGCGTCGCTGATCAAGCCGTATTTCGCCACCTCGGCATAACCGGCGCGCATAATGCGTTCCGGCAGCGTGTCGAGAAGCGCGGTGTCCGCCAGCACGAGAACCGGCTGGTGAAACGCGCCTATCAGATTCTTACCGTGACGCGAATTGATTGCAGTCTTGCCGCCGACGGAGGAATCGACCTGCGCCAGCAGCGTCGTCGGCACCTGCACGTAATCGACGCCGCGCCGCACCGTGGAAGCTGCGAAGCCGGCGAGATCGCCGATGACACCACCGCCCAGCGCAACCACAAGATCGCCGCGCTCGATGCGCGCGGCAACGATGTCCTCGCACACGCGCTCGAACACCGCGTAGCATTTTGACGCCTCGCCGGCGGGAATGATGATGCGGCTAGCCTCGATACCCGCCTGTGCAAACGACGCCTCAGCCTGCGCCAGATGCTGCTTTGCGACGTTGTCGTCCGTCACGATGGCGACGCGCGCGCCGGGGCGCAGGGCCGCCACACGCGCGCCAAGGCCCGCCAGCAGGCTGCGCCCGATGACAATGTCATAGGCGCGGCCGGCAAGAGCCACATCGACAGTGATCGGATCGCCGGGACGAAGCTGCACCGTCATGCCCCAACGCTCCGCGCAACGGACAGTTTGCCCGCCAGGGCCTCGATCATCTCGTCCACGATAACCTCATGCGATACGTCCCGGGATTCGACCGTCAGGTCGGCCAGGGCATAGACCGGATAGCGCTCGTCGATCAGCCGCTTCAACGTCGCTTCGGGATCGGCCGTCCGCAGAAGAGGACGGTCGTTGCGGCGCTTGATCCGCCGCATCAGGACATCGGCATCGGCCTTCAGCCAGATCGAGATGCCATTCTGAGCGATCAGAGCACGCGTCTCTGCATTCATGTAGGCCCCACCCCCGGTCGCCAGCACCTGCGGCCCGCCGTCGAGAAGGCGCGCGATCACCCGCGCTTCGCCGGAACGAAATTCCGGTTCGCCGCGCGTCTCGAAAATCTCCGGAATGGTCATGCCGGCGGCGGCCTCGATCTCGTTATCGGCATCGAGGAACAACACGCCCAGGCGGGCCGCCAGCTTGCGCCCGACCGACGATTTGCCAGCTCCCATCATCCCGACCAGCACCAACGAGCGCCTGCCGAGCGCGTCCACGATTTCGGCTTCCACGGTTCCGGAAGCGTTATGGACGAGAGTATGGGACATGCGGCCGGCGGGCTCCTTGGGCTGCGCCCGGCACTATACCATGACCGGAGGATTGCAAGGCCCGCGACCGGCCTTGTTCCCGTCCGCTTGCGGGCTCATCCTTGTCACGGCGGCGCGAACATGGTGGTACTCGCGCTTCCTTACCCGTTCATTGAACCGCTGGTCAGCGAGCCCCGGATCGAGCATGCCGAGCCTGTTCCGCTTCCTTGCCGCCGTTGCGATCGTCGTCGGACTGATCTACGGGGGCATGCTCGCGCTCGCGGTTCTGGTGAAGCCTCAGTCCCGCGAGATCAGCGTGACGGTCCCGCAGGACCGGTTCAGCAAGCAACGTTAGCGGGCGGCTCGGCATGCCCAGCAAGGCGACCGGATCGGGCCACAAGCAGATCGGTCTGTTTCTCGACATGCTCGCGGCCGAGCGCGGTGCGCGTCCCAATACACTGGCGGCCTACCGCTCCGATCTCGACGACTTCTCTGATTACCTGGCCACGACCGCCACAAACCTTTCGGACGCAACCAGCGACGACATTCGGGGCTATCTGAGCGATCTCGCACGACGCGGGCTGCAGCCGTCGTCAGTCGCGCGCAAATTGTCCGCAGTGCGCCAGCTCTACCGCTTCCTCTACGCCGAACGATATCGCGGCGACGATCCGGCGGCAATTCTGGAAGGACCAAAGCGCGGGCACTCACTGCCCAAAACGCTGTCGGTCGCGGAGGTCGAACGCCTGATCGTCACAGCGCGTGCACAGGCAGACGATGCGGAGCTCAGCGCGACCGCGCAGCAACGGGCGGCGCGTCTGCATTGCCTCCTCGAATTGCTCTACGCGACCGGACTTCGCGTCTCCGAACTTGTCGCTCTTCCCGCGTCGGCTGCACGCCGCGACCAGCGCATGCTGATGGTGCGTGGCAAGGGCGGCAAGGAGCGGATGGTTCCGCTGAATGACGCCGCGCGCCAGGCGATGGCCCGGTACCAAAGCCTGCTCAAGGGGACGAAGCACGAGAAGTCCTCCTGGCTATTCCCGTCCTTCGGGCAGGATGGACATCTGACGCGCCAGCATTTCGCCCGCGACCTCAAGGCTCTGGCCGGCGAATGCGGACTGAGACCGGACGCGGTCAGCCCGCACGTCCTGCGCCACGCCTTCGCGAGCCATTTGCTGCAGAACGGCGCCGACCTCCGGGTGGTCCAGACCCTCCTTGGCCATTCGGATATTTCGACGACCCAGATCTACACGCATATCCTGGAGGAACGTCTGAAGAACCTCGTTCGGGACCTGCACCCCCTGAACGACGCGGATGCCCCCGCCGGCCAGAGGCGCTGACTGGGCCAGAGGCCCTGTTGCTTGACTTGCGCCCGCCAAAGGGTCATGTGCGCCCCCGGCCCGGGCGCCCCGCCCGCAATTATCCAAAAGTGATGCGCTCTTATCTCGATTTCGAAAAACCGGTCGCCGAACTCGAAGCCAGGATCGAGGAGTTGCGCGCTGTCCAGGCGGAAGGCGGCGGCGAGGTGCAGGTCGATGAGGAAATCGCCCGGCTGGAATCGAAGGCCGCGGCGACCCTCAAAGACCTCTACGAGGAACTGACGCCCTGGCAGAAGACCCAAGTCGCCCGGCACCCGCAGCGCCCGCACTGCCTCGACTTCATCAGCGCGATCATCGAGGACTTCGTGCCGCTCTCCGGCGACCGCAAGTTCGGCGATGACGATGCGATCGTCGGCGGCTTTGGCCGCTTCCGCGGCGAGAGCGTCTGCGTGATTGGTCACGAGAAGGGATCGACCACCGAAGCCCGGCTGAAGCACAATTTCGGCATGGCCCGGCCCGAAGGCTATCGCAAGGCCGTCCGCCTTATGGACATGGCGGATCGCTTCGACGTCCCGGTGCTCGCGCTTGTCGATACGGCCGGTGCCTATCCGGGGATCGGCGCGGAAGAGCGTGGACAGGCCGAGGCGATCGCCCGCTCGACCGAAGCGTGCCTCAATCTCGGCGTGCCGAATGTGGCCGTGGTTCTGGGCGAAGGCGGCTCCGGCGGTGCGATCGCGATCGCGACCGCGAATCGGGTGCTGATGCTGGAGCACGCGATCTACAGCGTGATCTCACCGGAGGGCGCCGCGTCCATCCTGTGGCACGACACCACCAAGGCGCAGGAAGCGGCGACCAACATGAAGATTACGGCGCAGGACCTGATCCGGTTCGGCATCGTCGACGAGATCATCGCCGAGCCGGTCGGTGGCGCCCATCGCGACCCGCAGGCCGCAATCGCGGCGGCCGCTGACGCCATCGCCGCTTCTTTCGCCGCCTTCAAGGACCTCGACCGCGACACGGTCCGCAAAATGCGGCGCGACAAGTTTCTGGCCATCGGCAGGGCCAAGATTTAGTCGCTCCGGATACCGAAAGGCAATTTTTCGCCGGGGATTGTGCGCCTTTGCCGTACCGGGGTGCGCCCCGCCCCCTTTCGGCCATAATCCCGCCGCCTTGAAGGCCTTGTATTTTGGCGGACTTTACCGGTCGTTCATTGTGGTATGGTCAACCGGATGGAAGCCTTCGGCCCCTTGCGCCGCTCGGGACTGAGGGCTAGCACTCCGTCCCGTGGCCGGGGGACATGGCCGATCTTGGGGGCTAAGGGTTTGACTGTTCGCCCTGTTCTGTTGCGGACGCTGATGGTCTCGGCAGCCCTCATGGGTGCCGTTGCGCTGACGGGCTGCAAGTCCGACGGCAGCCTCCCCTATGCGGCCGGGAAGGCGACAGCGCCGATCCCGCCGAAGCTCCTCGCTGAAATCGGCGACAAGAACATGGACGTCAGCTCGCCGATCCTCGTGCGGGTGTTCAAGTCCGAATCCGAACTCGAAGTCTGGAAGCAGGATCGCACCGGACGTTACGCGCTGCTGAAGACCTACCCGATCTGCAAATGGTCAGGCGATCTCGGTCCGAAGGTCAGGGAAGGCGACCGCCAGGCCCCGGAAGGCTTCTACGACATCACGCCCAGCCAGATGAACCCGAACTCGCAGTTCTATCTGGCCTTCAACATGGGCTATCCGAACGCCTATGACCGCGCGCATGACCGCACCGGCGCGCATCTGATGGTCCACGGCGATTGCTCGTCGCGCGGCTGCTACGCAATGACCGACGAACAGATCCTCGAGATCTTCGCGCTCGGCCGCGAATCCTTCTTTGGCGGGCAGAAGTCGTTCCAGGTTCAGGCGTTTCCGTTCCGCATGACGCCGGCCAACATGGCCAAGCATCGCAACAACCCGAACATGCCGTTCTGGCGCATGCTCAAGGAAGGCTACGATCATTTCGAGGTGACGCGCCTCGAGCCGAAGGTCGATGTCTGCGAGAAGCGCTACGTGTTCAATGCCCAGGGCCGGAACGGCCAGCCGGTGAATTTCAGCCCGCGTGCCGCCTGCCCGGCCTACGAAGTGCCGCAGGAGATCGCATCCGCGGTCTACAGCAAGCAGCGCAGTGACGAACTCCAGATCGCACAGCTGACGGCGCGCGGCACGCCGGTCGCTCCTGTGCGCAGCGGCCGCGACGGCGGCATGCATCCGACCTTTGTTGCGAAGCTTCAGCCACGTGAAGTCGTCGACGAGCGCGGAAACGTGAAGCTTGTCGTCGACCGCAACCCCAGCCCCAGCATCATTGCATCCAGCGCACCTGCCTGGAGCAACAATGACATTCTGACTTCATCGCCCGCCGTCAGCGAAGAGCCGGTCCGCACCGCAAGCGTCCCGCTGCCGCGCGCGGCGCCGCAGGCCCAGACCAGCGTGCGGCCCGCAGCCGAGCCTAGCTTCGCAGAAAAGGTTGGCAACTTCTTCCGGCACGGCACCACCACGCCGGAACCCGCCCCGACCCAGGTCGCCGCGGTCGAAGCCCCGAAGCCGGCCCCTGCGCCGAAGCCGAGCATCAAGCAGCGGGTCCAGAACATGGTCGGACTGCGCGGCTCCAGCTCGCCGCAGCCGGCGGCCGATGCATCGAAACAGGCCGCAGCGCCTCAACCCGCCGCGGCCAAGGTCAAGACTGCGGAAGCACCGGCTAATCCGCCTGCCGCCGCACCGGCGCAATCGGGTGGCTTCATCAGCGGCGCGCAGCCTGCACCCTCCTCCAACAGCTTCGACAGCCGCTGGAGCGCTTTCCGCTAGGTTGGCTCATACCGACGTCGCTTGACGGAGGTCGCGTTGTCCGCTCAGCCGCCGCTCCCATTCGGGCCGACCTTGACTCTGACCTTGGTTGCAATCGGCCCGGTGTCGCCGGTCTCTTCGACATAACTCACCGCGTCGCCGCGCTTCAGCCGGTCGAAACTGCCGACCAGAACCGCGTTGCGGTGGAAGTAGAGCATTCCGCCCTCCTTCGTCATCAGGAAGCCGTGGTCCCGCTCGGGCAGAATGTCCGCGATCTGGCCGAGGAATTCGTTGGATGCCTCGTGATTCAGCCCGGCCGTGTGGTTCGACATCCGTTCCTTGAACGCACTTAACTGACGTTCGGCGATCCGGAACGCTTCGTTGATCGCCTTATGCAAGTCCGGCCGCTGATATTTGCGCAGCAGATGCTCGGGCTCGTGCGAGACAACAATGTCCTTGTGGCCAGGCAGCCCGATCTCGATACGCACCACCGGCGGTATCGATTGTTGCGCATTGTTTGCGCGCTGGTCGACGCGAACACGGCAGGATGTCAGGCGCTTGTAGATATCTTCGAGGCGGGCAACGTGATTTCGGATTTCGTTTTCAGCCCAATCGGAATGCTCGGCATTGTGAAAAGCAATTTCGAGGGGGACTTGCATTTTTTGCACTCGCTGGCTCACTCAACTGACACCAACGCGCGTCCGAGACGATTGGTTTCGGCCGCGCCAACGGCGCATTACCGCAATCGAAAAGGCCGGGCTTCCGCCCGGCCTTGATCATTATCAGATTCCGCTGCGAACCGCGACCGGAGCTTACGCGAACCGGCCGTGGCAGTGCTTGTACTTCTTGCCGGACCCGCAGGGGCAGACTTCGTTGCGCCCGACCTTACCCCAGGTTGCAGGGTTCTTCGGATCGCGGTCGACTTCCCGCTGGGCGCCGTTGCCGCCGGCCATCGCCGGAGAGAGGGTCGCGTCGGAGAATGTCATCTCATCCTCGCCGGTGAACGGGTCGATCTTGTGCGCTTCCATATACGGAAGCTGCTGCTGATCTTCCGGCGGCGCCTGCACGACCTCGACGCGCATGAGTTGCGCCGTTACACCCTCGCGCATGTTGGCGATCAGAGCTTCGAAAAGCTGGAAGGCCTCCGACTTGTACTCGTTCAGCGGATCGCGCTGGCCGTAGCCGCGCAGACCCACCACCTGACGCAGGTGCTCGAGCATCACGAGATGTTCGCGCCAGAGATGATCGAGCGTCTGCAGAAGGATCGACTTCTCGACATAGCGCATGACCTCGGGGCCATATTGCGCGATCTTCGCCGCCATATGCTCGTCGGCGCGCTTGTTGATGCGATCGCGCACTTCCTCTTCGGCGATGCCCTCTTCCTTCGCCCATTCCTGGATCGGCAGGTCGAGATTGAGGATGTGCTTCACCGCGTCCTGCAGATTCGCGGTGTCCCATTGTTCGGGATAAGCATTCTCGGGAATGTGCTTGGCGACCAGTTCATCAATCAGCGCATGGCGCATGTCGGTGACGGTCTCGGCGACATTGTCGTCCTTCATCAGGTCGATGCGCTGATCGAAGATGACCTTGCGCTGATCATTGGCGACGTCGTCGTATTTGAGGATGTTCTTGCGGAGATCGAAGTTGCGCGCCTCGACCTTCTGCTGGGCCTTTTCGAGCGCCTTGTTGATCCAGGGATGGATAATGGCCTCGCCCTCTTTCAGGCCGAGCTTGGTCAGCATTCCATCGAGCTTGTCCGATCCGAAGATGCGCATCAGATCGTCTTCCAGCGACAGGAAGAACTTGGAACGGCCGGGATCGCCCTGACGGCCCGAGCGGCCGCGCAGCTGGTTGTCGATGCGGCGGCTTTCATGGCGTTCGGTGCCGAGCACGAACAGACCGCCGGCGGCCAGCGCCTTCTCCTTCAGCCGCGCCACCTGGTCGCGGATCTCCTGCGCCCGCTTCTCGCGCTCCTCGCCTTCGACCCCGGCGAGTTCCTGCTTGATGCGCATGTCGGCGTTACCGCCGAGCTGAATGTCAGTGCCGCGACCGGCCATGTTGGTGGCGATGGTGATCGCACCCGGAACGCCCGCCTGCGAGACGATATAGGCCTCCTGTTCGTGGTAGCGCGCGTTCAGGATCGCGAACACCTTGGCCTTCTGGGCTCCCTCGTCGCCCGTATAAAGCTTGGCGAAAGCGTTCGGATCGGTGAAGTCGTGCTGCTCCCAGCCCTGCTTGCGCAGCATTTCGGCGAGGATTTCGGACTTCTCGATCGAAGTCGTGCCGACCAGAACCGGCTGGCCTTTCTTCTTGCACTCCTCGAGCAGCGCAATGATCGCCGCGTATTTCTCTGCGTTCGTGCGATAGACCTCGTCATCCTGGTCGTCGCGCTGCATCGGCCGGTTGGTCGGCACTTCGATGACATTGAGGTTGTAAATGTCGAGGAATTCGTCGGCTTCGGTGAGCGCCGTACCGGTCATGCCCGCAAGCTTTTCGTACATGCGGAAATAGTTCTGGAAGGTGATCGAGGCGAGCGTCTGGTTTTCCGGCTGGATCGGCTGATGTTCCTTCGCCTCCAGCGCCTGATGCAAGCCTTCCGAATAGCGGCGGCCCGGCATCATGCGGCCGGTAAATTCGTCGATGATTACCACTTCGCCGTTGCGGACGATGTAGTCCTTGTCGCGCTGGAACAACTTGTGCGCGCGCAGCCCCTGGTTGACGTGATGAACGGTGGAAACGTTTTCGATGTCGTAGAGAGAGCTGCCTTTCAACAGGCCATCGTCACGCAGCCATTGCTCCATCTTCTCCATGCCGCCCTCGGTGAGGGTCACCGTGCGCTGCTTCTCGTCGACCTCGTAGTCGGTCTTGTCGAGGCGCGGGATGTACTTGTCGATGGTGTTGTAGAAATCCGAACGGTCGTCGAGCGGACCCGAAATGATCAGCGGCGTGCGCGCCTCGTCGACCAGGATCGAGTCGACTTCGTCGACGATCGCGAACACGTGCCCGCGCTGGACCATGTCTTCCAGCCGGTATTTCATATTGTCGCGCAGATAGTCGAAGCCGAGTTCGTTATTGGTGCCGTAGGTGATGTCGCACCCGTAGGCCCTCTTGCGCTCCTCGTCGTCGAGACCATGCACGATGATGCCGGTGGTCAATCCGAGGAAGCCGTAGATCTGGCCCATCCACTCGGCGTCGCGCTTGGCGAGGTAGTCGTTGACCGTGACGACATGCACGCCGCGACCGGACAGCGCATTGAGATAGACCGGCAGAGTTGCAACCAGTGTTTTGCCCTCGCCGGTTTTCATTTCGGCGATGCCGCCCTCGTGCAGGATCATGCCGCCGATGAGCTGGACATCGAAATGGCGCTGGCCGAGTACGCGCTTGCCGGCTTCGCGAACCGTGGCGAAAGCGGGGACCAGGATGTCGTCGAGGGTCTTGCCGTCCGCGAGTTGCTTCTTGAAGTCCGCGGTGCGCGCGCGCAGTTCGTCGTCCGTCAGCTTCGAGAGCTCTGCCTCAAGCGCATTGATCGCCTGAACACGCGGCTGGTAGCTCTTGATCCGCCGGTCATTGGCGGAGCCGAACAGCTTGCGGGCGACTGCGCCGAGCATGCGAAATCCTTTTCTTCAGATCGTCTTTGGTCGGACGATGGGAACCGCGGTTCGGTCCAAGGGTTCAACGAGGGTTCAAGACACGAAGTTTTGACACCGCGGAGAACCACCGGCCACCCGACCGCAAATCCGCCCCGGAAAGAATTCCGGCCGCCCGCCCCAATTATAGCCGGATCGTGCGCAAATTCGGGTGCTGCGGCCGGAGATCTTTGGAGAAATAGGAGGGGGTCACACCCTTGTCAATCAGAGCCCGGCCTCCGGTGATTGCGGAAAATTAAGGGGCTTCGGGCATTGCCAAGCCATAGAGCCTGCGTAACTGTCCTCGCGATCGACGCCCAAAGGAAAACCCGATGACTTCATCCCGCTCCTCCCGCTTCCCGTCCGGCTGGCTGCCGGCACTGACGGCGGCCGCGATGTTCGCCCTGAGCGGTCCGCTGGCCTCGCCTGTCCAGGCCCAGGCCGACCCCGTGGTCGCGAAGGTCAATGGCACCGAGATCAAGGAGAGCGATCTGAAGGCGGCCGAGGAGGATATCGGCGCGCAGCTTCCCCCGATGGCCCCGGAGGCCAAGAAGGATTACCT
>NZ_DATMRV010000133.1:0-2395 GCF_035565795.1 Pseudorhodoplanes sp. | reverse complement strand
GCCTCACCTGGAGGAAAAGCGGCGCATGGGCATTATCTGGACGATCATCATCGGCTTTATCGCGGGCGTCATCGCGAAATTCATCATGCCGGGCGACAATGAGCCCAAGGGCTTTATCCTGACGACCATCCTCGGCATCGTCGGTGCGTTCGTCGCCACCTATCTCGGGCAGGCTATCGGCTGGTACCAGGCCGGACAGGGCGCGGGGCTCATCGGAGCAGTCGTGGGTTCCATCATCCTGCTGCTGATCTGGGGCATGGTGACCAAAAACCGGGCCTGAACGCGGTCACAGTTTACTCCACGCATCCTTTCCGAGACGCGCGACGATCCGGCGCGCGTCCTGCCATTCCCGCCGGCACGACCTTGTGTTGTGCCGGCGCTTGCGAATCCTGCGAAAATTCGTCCCCGTCGTGCGATGATTTGAACCGCATGGCCCTGGCTTGCGACGAATACCAGGCACCGGTGTCGGCGCAGTGCGGACTGCTGCACGTGCGCCTGTGCAAGGCCGGCAGAGGGAGGATAATCTTATGAACAAGGTGCTTTCGCAGGCGGCGTCCTTGGCATCCGGAAGCGGCGGGGCCTCCGGCGGCGGCCGCGGTCGCAACATCGCCGTCGTGATCGGCATCGGCCTTCTTGCGTTGCTCGGCCTCTCGATCGTGCTCGGGAGCTGGTACACGATCGATCAGCGCGAACGCGGCGTCATCCTGCGCAACGGCAAGCTGATCGGCATCGCAACGCCGGGGCTCGGCTTCAAGCTGCCCTTCTTCGACAGCATCGTGAAAATCTCGCTGGAAACCCAGCGGGCGCGTTTCGACAAGGTCCATTCCTACAGCCGCGACCAGCAGCCGGCCAACCTCGTCATCTCGGTCAATTATCGCGCGACCGAAGACAAGGTCGACGATCTCTATTCGCAGTTCGGCGGCCTGCAGGGCTATGCCGACCGCGTTCTCTTCCCGAAGGTCAATTCGGAAGCCAAAATCGTATTCGGTCAGTTCAACGCCGTCACCGCGATCCAGGAACGCGGCCGGCTCAATTCCGAGGTGATGTCGGCGATCCTCAAGGCGGCCGCCGGCCCGGTCGTCATCGAAGCGGTGCAGATCGAAAATCTCGATTTCAGCAACGAGTACGAGAAGTCGATCGAGCAACGCATGCTGGCCGAGGTCGAGGTGCAGCGGCTTCGTCAGAATGCCGAGCGCGAGAAGGTGCAGGCCGAAATCGTCGTCACCAAAGCAACGGCGGAAGCCAATGCCGTGCGGCAGCGCGCTCAGGCCGAGGCTGACGCCATCAAGCTGCGCGGCGAAGCGGAAGCTTCCGCCATTCGCGCGCGTGGAGCGGCGCTCGGGGACAATCCCAACCTCATCGGCCTCGTGCAGGCCGAGAAATGGGACGGCCGTCTGCCGGTGACGATGCTCCCCGGTGGGGCGGTTCCGATGCTCAATCTCGACGCGCGCACCGTCGCCCCGTCGCCGACTGCCCCGCGGGCGGCCGGCCCGGTGCAGACGCCGGCCACCGCATCGGCTCGCTGAGCCGGACACAAGGCTGAATGCGCCGGGGCCATGGCCTCGGCGCATCTCTTTTTGCGCGAAACCGTCCGCTCGCACTCGAAAGCCAGGCTGGCCGACCACCCGCAGCGAGGGGCTTCCTCGCACCGCGCATACTGTTAGACTTGCCGACATGGACCGCGCCGCAATCCTCGACCAGTCGGCAAAGCTGGAGCGCCACATCGCGCTCGTTGAAGAGGATTTGACCAGGCAACGCGAACTGCTCGCAGAATTGCTGCGGGAAGGTCAGGACGCGACAGCCACGATGGTGCTGTTGCGCCAATTCGAAGACCTTTACACGAGGCTCGTTTCGGACCGCGACCTGGTCCGAAAGCAACTCGATACAACGGCCCGTTGAGCCGAACACGTTTCGACCCCTCGAAGCTCATTGCGTGATTTGCGCCTACGCCGAAGCGTATTCGCGCTGCTGCGGCTCCACCGTGTTCCAGACGCGATCGCCTTCCAGAAATTCGATCGACATCCTCACCGCATTCGCCAGCTCACCCATTTCTCGTTCGAGCCGCGCAAGCGCCGTGAGAATTTCGGCATCCGGCTCCAGATGATGGTCCTGGAGAAATGAGATCCGATTGGCGATGCCGGAGGCCATCAGATCGGCGACAAGCGGATTTGGGTACACGATACGCCCTTTACCGTTACGCAACACAACTGGACTGGGCAGCATCAATGCATACCAGATTGTCGATCCTGCGGCGGCGCGATGGAAATCTCTGTGCACGCGACGTTCATATGAAGACGGCGGTCGTCGCAAAGCGTTGCAATTGCCGATATCCAGCCATTTAGCCGGAACGCCTGCCCCGCGATCTGAGATCGAAAGCGTCAAATTCGTATCGTCA
>NZ_DATMRV010000132.1:0-8922 GCF_035565795.1 Pseudorhodoplanes sp. | reverse complement strand
CGACGGCGTGATCGGATACCAGGCACAGACGGTCGCGCCGCCATAGACCGCACCCAGCGCAGCGGCGGCGTTGCCCTCGATGAAGATGCGGTCGCCGACCTTGTCAGACTTTCGCACCCGCAGGCCGATCGGGCATTTCAGGTTCGTCAGCGCCCAGTCTCGGCCGAGATGCAGCGCATGCACGTTCGGGCCGATCAGCTTGTCCTTGCCCTTGTATTGCTCACCGATCAGCGCCTCGATCGTCTTGACGTCCATGTCGAGCAGCGCCGACAGCGCGCCGAGATAGATGATGTTCTTGAACAGCTGGCGCTGGCGCGGATCGGTATATTCCTTGTTGCAGATCGCGGTCAGCGGCACGCCGATGACGTTGATGTCCTCGCGGAATTTCGACTGGGGAAGGGGCTTGGTCGAGTCGTAGAGGAGGTACCCTCCCGGCTCGATCATCGCGACATCCTTGTCGAAGGTCTGCGGATTCATCGCGACCATGAAATCGACGCCGCCGCGCGCCCCGAGATGGCCTTCCTCGGTGACGCGTACCTCGTACCAGGTCGGCAGGCCCTGGATATTGGAGGGGAAGATGTTGCGCGGCGAGACCGGCACGCCCATCCGCATCACCGCACGGGCGAACATCTCATTCGCGCTTGCCGAGCCGGAGCCGTTCACATTGGCAAAGCGGATGACGAAATCGTTTACGCTGCTGAGCGCGCCGCTTGACATCCTCGATCACCCGCATGTGCCATTTCGATCAGGTATTTCTGCATGTCCCAGGCGCCGGTCGGGCAGCGTTCGGCGCACAGCCCGCAATGCAGGCAGACATCCTCGTCCTTCACCATGACCCGGCCGGTCTTCAGCCCGTCCTGCACGTAGAGGTCCTGGGACAGGTTGAGCGAGGGGGCTTCCAGCCGCTGCCGCAGATCGGCTTCGTCCCCGTTCTTCGTGAAGGTGATGCAGTCCATCGGACAGATATCGACGCAGGCATCGCACTCGATGCAAAGCTGTGACGTGAACACGGTCTGCACGTCGCAATTCAGGCAGCGATGCGCTTCGCCGAGCGCGAGCTGGACGTCATAGCCGAGTTCGACCTCGGCCTTGATGTCGCGCAGTGCGACCTGCTTCTCGCGCAGCGGCACCCGGTAGCGCTGGTCCAGCGTGATGTCGTTGTCATACGACCATTCGTGGATGCCCATCTTCTGGCTGACGATGTCGACATGCGGCAGCGGCCGCTCGCTGATGTCCTCGCCGGACAGCATCTTGTGGATCGACAGCGCGGCGTCGTGCCCGTGCGACACCGCCCAGATAATGTTCTTCGGGCCGAACGCGGCGTCGCCGCCGAAGAACACCTTCGGATGGGTCGAGGCGAACGTCTTTTCGTCCACGACCGGCATGTCCCACTTGTTGAATTCGATGCCGAGGTCGCGCTCGATCCACGGATAGGCATTCTCCTGTCCGACTGCGACCAGAACGTCGTCGCAGGGGAAGTGCTGATCGGGTTCGCCAGACGGCACGAGGTTGCGGCGGCCCTTGGCGTCATATTCGGCCTTCACCTTCTCGAAGGTGATGCCGGTGAGCTTGCCGTTCTCGTGGGTGAATGCCTTCGGCACCAGGAAATTGTGGATCGGAATATCCTCGTGCATGGCGTCTTCCTTCTCCCAGGGAGACGCCTTCATTTCGTCGAAGCCCGAGCGAACGACAACCTGCACGCTTTCGCCGCCGAGGCGGCGGGCCGAGCGACAGCAATCCATCGCAGTATTGCCGCCGCCAAGTACGATCACGCGCTTGCCGATCTTGTCGACATGGCCGAACGCAATCGAGGACAGCCAGTCGATGCCGATATGGATGTTCTGCGCCGCTTCCTTGCGCCCCGGAATGTCGAGATCGCGGCCGCGCGGTGCGCCGGAGCCGACGAAGATCGCATCGTAATTCTCGTTGAGCAGCGCCTTCATCGAGTTGATGCGCTGGCCGCCACGGAATTCCACGCCGAGGTCGAGGATGTATCCGGTCTCCTCGTCGATCACGGAATCCGGCAGGCGGAATTTCGGAATCTGCGTGCGCATCATGCCGCCGGCCTGCGGATCGCCGTCGAACACCACGCAGTCATAGCCGAGCGGCGCGAGATCGCGCGCGACGGTGAGGGACGCTGGACCACCACCGACGAGTGCGATGCGCTTGCCATTCCTGATCCGCGCCTTCTTCGGCATGCGCGCGGAGACATCGTCCTTGTAATCGGCAGCAACGCGTTTCAGGCGGCAGATCGCAACCGGATCGTTCTCGACGCGGCCGCGCCGGCAGGCCGGTTCGCACGGACGGTCACAGGTGCGCCCGAGAATCCCCGGAAACACGTTCGACTTCCAGTTGATCATGTAGGCGTCGGAATAGCGCCCTTGCGCGATCAGCCGGATGTATTCGGGAACGGGCGTATGCGCCGGGCACGCCCACTGGCAGTCCACGACCTTATGGAAGTAATTGGGATCGTCGATTTCGGTCGGTTTCATCGACGCCTCTCGCACGTGTCCCGGAACCATTCGGTTCCTCGTTGCGTGGTGGGACCGGCGAGCCGAAAACGGCAGGCTGGCATTTCTTTCCCCGTTGGGCCGGCTTGTTGCTCACCGACTCCGCGCAAGATTTTACTCAGTCCAGTTTTGAAAAGCCACAGATGTACCGTCGCGGCACGGGCTTTCGAGATCACTCTTGGTTATGAAACCTTGCGGCAATGCACGCACATCGCCGCTTTCACCCAGCGAAATCGGGCGCGGATTTGGGCGGGGTTTGGGCGTATTGTGGGCAGCGCGGCTCATGTATAACGCATACCTGCCAAAGCTTGTGCGGCGCACAAGATGGCTTCATACGAAAGTGGAATGGGTCCGTTGCGGTTTGCGGGCAACGCGTGCTGCGGTGCCTCACGGATCCTGATCCATGTCACGCGGAGTTGAACGCTGAAACTCATCATCTTCGATTGCGACGGTACGCTGGTCGATAGCCAGCTCATGATCTGTGCCGCGATGCAACGCGCCTATGACGCGCACGAGATTGTTTGTCCGCCGCGCGAGCGGGTGCTGTCGATTGTCGGGCTGTCGCTGCGCGAGGCGTTCGACACCCTGGGGGCGGGCGTTTCGAATTTTCCCGTCGACGGCATGATCGAGCGCTACAAGGAGGCCTTTTTCGAGCTGCGGCACTCGCCGGAGCATCAGGAGCCGCTCTATCCGGGTGCGCGCGAGGTGGTACTCGATCTGTCCGCGCGCGCCGATTGCCTCCTCGGTGTCGCGACCGGAAAATCGCAGCGCGGTGTCCGCGCCATTCTCACGCATCATGAACTGCTGACGTGCTTTGCGACCATCAAGACCGCGGACGACGCGCCGTCGAAGCCGCATCCCGGCATGATCTTCGAGGCCATGCGCGAGGCCGGTGTCGAGCCGCAGGACACCATCATGGTCGGCGACACCACCTACGACATGGAGATGGCGCGCGCTGCGGGCGTGCACGCCATCGGCGTGAACTGGGGCTACCATCCGGTCGCGCAGCTGGAGCAAAGCGGCGCGCACGAGGTCGTGTCCGGATTTCCGGAACTCGCGCGCCGGATTGATGCTTTTATGGTAGCGCGGGAGCCCGCCTGACGGACGCCGGACATTTGAAATGCGCGATATCTTCGAAGACCTGTTCGAGAGCGAACCGCTGGACCCGATGGAAGCGGCTCGACGTAACGTGCGTCCGACGTTGCGCAAACGCTTCTACGAAGAAGCAGGTGTGGCGGAGGAGGGCGGCCACTTTGTCGTCACTCTCGACGGCAAGCCCGTCCGTACACCGTCGCGCCGTCCGCTCGCCGCACCGACGCGGCCGCTGGCGCAGGCGATTGCCGATGAATGGCAATCGCAGACCGACGTGATCGATCCCGCACATATGCCGCTCACACGGCTCGCCAATTCGATCATCGATGGCGTTGCCGACAAGCCCGGCGAAGTGCGCGATGAGATCGTCAAGTATCTCGGATCAGACCTTCTGTTCTATCGCGCGGATGGCCCTGAGCGATTGACGGAACGTCAGGCGGAAGTGTGGGACCCGATTGTGCGCTGGGCAGCGGATGCGCTCGGTGCGCGTTTCATCATGGTGGAGGGCGTTGTCTTCGCCGCGCAGCCGCAGGCTGCGGTCGAGGCGGCCGCCAAAGCGATTCCGGCCGATGCCTGGCGGCTCGGCGCCGCGCATTCGGTGATGACACTCACCGGCTCGGCGCTGCTTGCGCTGGCGCTCGCCGAAGGCGCGATCGGATCCGACGATGCGTGGAAGGCTGCGCATGTCGATGAAGACTGGCAGATGGAGCAATGGGGCCGCGATACGCTTGCAATGGAACGGCGCGCGCATCGCGAGGCCGAGATGAAGGCGGCTGCCACGGTTCTGGGACTGACGAAATAGTCCGGGCGGGCTCACGGTTCTTGCACCGCGAGCCCGAAACATGGCGGCGGACTTACTGTCCCGTCGCGGTCGCGGAGCGTCCGGCCTCATAGAGGAACCACACGCGCTTCTCCGCCTGATCGATGTAGTTCTCCAGGAGACTCGCGGTCGCGACGTCGCCATGCTCGTCGCAGATCTCGTGCACCTGGCGCATCGCAGCGATCAAGCGCTGATTGTCCTCACGCAGCTCTGCCAGCATGTCCTGTGCGTCGACATAGGGCGCATCGTTGTCGGACAGCCGCTGGTGCCGGGCAATGTCGCCGATCGAACGCAGCGTGGTGCCGCCGATCTTGCGGACGCGTTCGGCAATCTCGTCGGTCGTTGCGAAGATCTCGTCGCCCTGTTCGTCGAACATCAGGTGGTAGTCGCGGAAATTCGGTCCGCTGACATGCCAGTGGAAGTTCTTGGTTTTCAGATACAGCGCAAAGGTATCGGCGAGCAGAGCATTCAGGGCGCCGCTGATGTCCTTGGTGGCGTTGCCGCCGAGGTCGGTGGGGGTGGCGAGGCGAGGCTTGGCTTTGGTCTTGTCGGCGCTCATGGGACGTTCTCCAGCAATATTGGGTGGCCGTACATAACGACGGAAGGTGACATCGGTTACATAATCGCTGCTCCGCTCTCTGGAAATTGACCACGCGACCTTTGCCGCAGGTTTGCCCGGGTCGGAGCAATTTGTGCTAAGTCGCTCCGGTTCGGAGCGAATTCATGGTGACATCGACCGTCCGCCTGCTGCTTGCGCTGGCCGTAACGGCTGCCCTGACCGGGCTGAATAGCTCGCAGGCCGCCGCACAGACCCGGCGGGCGCTGGTCATCGGCGCGGACGACTATCGCAATGTCGCAAAGCTGCAGAAGGCTGTCGGTGACGCGCGTGCGATGAAGCAGGCGCTGGAGACGGTCGGCTTCGAAGTCGATCTGCTGGTCAATCCGGACCGGGCCGCATTCAACAACGGCATTTCGGAGTTCACCCGCAAGCTCGGCCCGGACGATGTGGCGCTGATCCATTATTCAGGGCACGGTGTTGCACTCGATGGCGAGAACTACCTCCTGCCGATCGACGCGCCGCGTCCCGACCGTGTCGACAAGGAGGGGCTGAAACACGAAGCCTTCGCGCTGATGCCGTTGATCGAGCGCATCCGCGCGACCGGCTCGAATGTTCAGATCGCCATCGTCGATGCCTGCCGCGACAATCCTTATGCGAAGAGCGGCACGCGCTCGATCGGTCGCAGCGGCGGGCTGGTCGAGCCCTCGCGCCGTCCGGCCAGGGGGCAGGGCGGCTTCTTTATCCTGTTCTCGGCTGGCTTCGGCCAGACCGCGGCCGACCGGCTGGACGATAACGACCGCGAGCCGACCTCGGTCTATACGCGCACGCTGCTGCGCAAGATCACGGTCGAGGGCAAGCCGATCACCGATCTGGCGCGCGAGGTGCGGGAGGACGTCGAGGCGCTGGCTGCCACCGTCAATCACGAGCAGCGTCCGGCTTATTACGACGAACTGTCCGGGCCGTTGTTTTACTTCGCCCCGCCGCAATCGGGTGGCGCCGTTGCGGCCGCGCCGGCGCAGCCGCGAGCCGAGCAACCGGCCCAAGGCCCCCAGCCGTCGCAATCACAGCGGCCGAATGCCGCGTCTGCGATTCCACTCACCACGCAGCCGAGCTTCGATTGCACCCGCGCCCGCGGACGCGATGAACTGGCGGTGTGCGGCGACGCGGAATTGGCGGCACTCGATCGGTCGCTGTCGCAGGTCTATTACGCGCTGGCCGACAGGCTTGGAGGCGATGCGCGGATGGCGCTGCGCGTCGCGCAGGGCGAGTGGCTAGCGCAGCGAAAGCTGTGCGATACCAATGCCGCCTGCATCGCACAGGCCTATCGCAACCGCATCGCGCAATTGCAGGGCGGCAACCGCCAAGCCAGCCTGGCCCTGGTCCCGGCGCGATCGGCCGTCCCGCCGCGTCCGAGCTTCGATTGCGGCAAGGCGCGCAAGCTGGATGAAATGGCGGTCTGCGCCGACGCCGCGCTGGCCGCCAGAGACCTGCGGTTATCCGAGGTGTTCAACCAGTACCGCGCCCGGTTGTCGCCCGAGGCCCAGAAGCAATTGCTCAAGGCCCAATCCGCATGGCTCGCGCAACGCGGGCAGTGTAGGTCCGATATCCCCTGCGTCGGACGAGTTTACGATGAACGCATTCGCCAGATCGAGACACTGCTATCTGGCCGGTAATTTTATCCCGACTTTCAGCGGCCCTTTTTCAGACGGCGTCCCAAATGAAAATCACACTCGATGTGTCCAAGCTTGTCGAGGAGGGCAAGCTCACTCCCGCTGAGGCCGAACGCCTGAAGGCGCTCGCCGCGGAAGAGACCGGCCACCTCGGTCTCAATATCCTGACCGGCTTTGGCGTGATCGCCGCGAGTGCGGGCGCAGTCGCGATCCTTCTGACCGCATTCCAGTTCAGCGCGGGCTCTGCCGCCATCATCGGCGGCGCTGTTTTCCTGCTCGGTTTCCTGCTGCTTGCGATGCGCGGCGAGGTCGTGAGCCTGCTGGCGCAGACCCTGATCGTGATCGGCGCGCTGACCGGCGGGGGCGGGCTGCTCATTCTCGATAACGGCTCGTTGCGCGCCGCCTTGTTCGTCACGATGGTCTTTGGTGCCGCGGCGATCATTGCGCGATCGAGCCTGATGGCGGCGCTGTCGGTCGTCTCGCTTGCCGGATGTCTCGGCGCGCGCACCGGCTACGTGCACGCGATGTACTCGCTCTCGATCCAGGAGCCGACGCTCACAATCGTCATCTTCTCTGCCCTGGCGCTCGTGCTCTACCTGATCTCGCTGCGCGTGCGCGCCGACTATGAGCGGATCGCGCTGACCGCGGCGCGCATGGCCATCGTCCTTGTCAATTTCGGCTTCTGGATCGGTTCGCTCTGGGGCGACCGGCTGCGGCTATGGCGCTATCTGACCATGAACGACGTGATGGGCGGGCCGAGCTTCACGGCGAAGGGCGCCGTCATCCCGGATTATGTGTTCTCGATCGGCTGGGCGATCGCGCTGATCGGCGTCGGGGTGTGGGGCGTGCGCGCAGGGCGGCGCTGGGTCGTCAATGTCGCGGCCGTATTCGGCGGCATTCACTTCTATACGCAATGGTTCGCGATCCTCGGCGCCAATGCCCTCTCGGTGCTGCTGGCCGGCGTGATCCTGATCGCGATCGCAATGGCGCTGCGGGCGTTTAACCGCAAAGGCGCCGCCTAGCCCTGCGGCCTTGTTCGGCCGATGCGGCCAAGATGGGTGAAGGCGAAGCCCTGACCGAATTTCAACCCGTAGCCGAGTGCGCGGTCGAAACCGATATGCGCGATCCAGATCGCCGCGACTGCGATCGGGAGGTTGTTCTGCATGAGAATGCCGAAAGCTGCGAGCAGAACCGGACCGATCAGGCTGTGTGCGGCGTTGTAGATGGCTGCACCGACGCGAGGACCGGCGAGATAGCCGAGAAAACTGAGGTCCGGCACGAGAACCAGCGCGGCGAACAGCCACCAGGACTCGCCAAGCCTGTCAAAGACAAGCACGGCGAGCAGTGCGAATGCGAGGCCTTCGAGCCGCAACAGGATGCGCGGCAGGCCGATGACAGCAGCCACTTTTTCGGGGTCGGTCATGGCATGGCACATGGGCGAAAAGCGGCTTTGCCGCAAGGGCGCCAATGCTGCTGATTGCGATCGCCGTGGCGCTGCGGGCGTTCAACAGGAAGGCTCTCAACTCTCCCCCCGCGTAAGCGGTGGGGAGGGTTGATCGACTGAGCCATAAGCGCGTTTACGCGCGTCTTCGGCGCGCTATGGCGAAGGAGATCGGGGTGGGGGCGATACCAACCCTTGCGCAAAACGTCCCCCCACCCCCGACCCCTCCCCACCACTCGCTTCGCTCGCGGGGGAGGGGAGCAAAGCGCGCCCCGCGTGACGCCCATTCGCACTCCGTGCTATTCCTGTCAGGCCGGTTTTCAGGCCAAGGACCCCATGAAAGACATCATCGAGAAGCTCGACATCCGCCGCAAGGACGCAAGGCTCGGCGGCGGAAAGGCCCGCATCGAGGCGCAGCACAAGCGCGGCAAGCTGACCGCCCGCGAGCGGATCGAGCTCCTCCTCGACAAGGGATCGTTCGAGGAATTCGACATGTTCGTGGAGCACCGCTCCAGCGACTTCGGCATGGAAAAGTCGAAGATTCCCGGCGACGGCGTGGTCACCGGCTGGGGCACCGTGAACGGCCGCACCGTGTTCCTGTTCTCCAAGGATTTCACTGTGTTCGGCGGCTCGCTGTCGGAGACCCACGCGCAGAAGATCGTGAAGGTGCAGGACATGGCGCTGAAGGCGCGCGCGCCGATCATCGGCCTGTTCGATGCCGGCGGCGCCCGCATCCAGGAGGGCGTGGCGGCGCTCGGCGGCTACGGCGAAGTGTTCAAGCGCAATGTCATCGCCTCCGGCGTGATCCCGCAGATCAGCGTCATCATGGG
>NZ_DATMRV010000131.1:0-48711 GCF_035565795.1 Pseudorhodoplanes sp. | reverse complement strand
TAGGCCTTTTTCTCGTCATTCTTGATCATGTCGAGCGCCTCGAAATAGCTCTTGGCCAGCGCCTTCACCGCACCCTCGTTCTTGGCAATGAAGTCCGGCGTGCAGCCGAACGTATCCATGATCATCGGATAGTCGAGCGTGGTGGCGATGATCTTGCCGGCTTCGGGCTTGGCGCGCACGGCCGAGAGATACGGCTCATAGGTCATGGCGACGTCGTTCTGACCCGCGATGAAGGCCTGTGCGGCCGGTCCGGGCTCCATGTTGACGACCTTCACGTCCTTCACGGAGAGGCCGTTCTTCTTCAGGAACCAGGCGAGCGTGAAATAAGGCGCCGTGCCCGGCGCCGAGGCCGCGACGGTCTTGCCCTTGATGTCCGCAATCGACTTCACGTCGTTGCGCACGGCCATGCCGTCGGCGCCATAGGACTTGTCGAGCTGGAACAGCTGCGTGGTGGGAACCCCGTTGGCGTTCCATACCACCCAGGTCTCCACCGTGGTCGCGGCACATTGTACGTCGCCCGAGGCGATGGCCAGGTGGCGGCTGGCCTGCGGGATCTTCTTGATGGTCACGTCCAGACCGTTCTTGGCGAAGATGCCGGCCTCCTTGGCCAGCACCAGCGGCGCAAAGCCGGTCCAGCCGGAAATACCGATACTCACTTTGGTCTGGGCGGATGCGGGCGCGGCCAGCATCGCGAGGCCGGCGGCGGCCAGGATAAGCTTCAACTTCATAGAACCCTCCGGTTGGACAGCCGATAACCCGGCTTTGCGGCCATGCCAACACGCCGCGGAACCGGGAGTCAATTATGCAAAAAACAGCATGGCAGGCTTTCCGGGGTGCCGGACCGCCGCGCCGTGGCAAAAGTCAAACATTGTGCGGCAAACGCTTATCCACGATATTGCCGCGCCGCTGTCGGGGGCCTCGTCCCGGGACGGCGGAAAATGCGCCAGACGATGCGCAAGGAATATTCAGACCGGCGGACCGCCGGCGGGGAAGGAACCGTAATGATCGACCGCAGGCTGAACCCGATTTCCGATGCCGAACTCGAGCGGCGCTGGAAGGTGGTGCGCGCGATGATGCGCGAGCGCGGGCTCGACGCCCTCGTGATGCAGAATAACAACGACTGGCTGGGCGGCTACGTGAAGTGGTTCACCGATTTCCCCGCCTATAACGGCTATCCGCGCACAGTGCTCTTTCACCTGAACGACGCGATGACCGTCATCGACATGGGTCCTGCGGGCGGCCGGCGCGGCTTCGAAGGCCGCCACGCAATCCACCGCGGCGTCGGCGACCTGATCACGACGCCGGCCTTCACCTCGATCGCCTATACCGACGGCTATCAGGGCGAGCTTGCGCTCGGCGAACTGAGGCGCCGGGCCTACAAGCGCATCGGCATGATCGGGCGCGGCGCGATGCCCTACCGCTTCGTGACGCAGATCGAACAAGGACTCGCCGGCAAGACCGAGATCGTGGACGCGACCGAGGAGGTCGATGCAATCAAGGCGATCAAGAGCGAGGAGGAGATGATCCTCATCCGCCGCTGCGCCGAAATGCAGGACGAGATTTTCGCGCGCGTCTGCAAGAAGGTGAAACCCGGCATGCGGGACAACGACATCACCGCGCTCGCGCAATATGAGGGGCGGCTTCTCGGTTCTGAACAGGGCCTGTTCCTTGGCACGTCCGCGCCGCTCGGTGAGCCGGCGAACTTTGCCGATCGCTATCTACAGGGGCGCGTGCTGCAGAAGGGCGAGCATTTCGCGCTGCTGATCGAGAATGCCGGGCCCGGCGGCATGTATACCGAAATCGCGCGCACCATCGTGTTCGGCAAAGCCACGAACGAACTGCTCGACGGCTTCGAAACGGTGAAAGAAGCGCAGACCTACACGCTGTCGAAGATCAGGCCGGGCGTGCCGGCTCGCGACATCGCCGCGGCGCACGACGCCTTCATGGCCGCACGCGGCGTCGGACCGGAAAAGCGTCTGTATGCGCACGGACAGGGCTACGATCTGGTCGAGCGCCCGCTGATCCGTGAAGACGAGACGATGACGATTCAGGCCGGGATGAATCTCGCCGTGCATCCGGGCTACGAGACGTCTTCGCAATGGGCGGTGATCTGCGACAATTACATCGTTGGTCAGGACGGCCCCGGCGAATGTCTGCACAAGACGCCGAAGCAGATCTTCGAACTGTGAGTCGCCACCGCCGCGGTTTGACTTCGCCACCGCACGACGGCTACATCGCGAGAAGCAGCGAAAGCCATGTATCGCAATACGATACAGCTTTCGCGGAGCGCTGAATCAAACGAAACGGGACGCGGGGGAATGAAGCCGGACATTCTGTATTTCGGACAATTCCCGGAAGCGACCGTTGCCGAACTGAACCGGCGCTACACCGTGCATCACTATTTCAAGATGCCGCAGCCGGATGAGATACCGGCCGATGTCGCCGCGCGTGTCCGCGGCGTTGCCACCGAAGCCAACCGCGGCATCAGCCGCGCGATGCTCGACAGGCTGCCAAACCTCGAAGCCGTGTCTGTGTTCGGCGTCGGGCTCGACCTCGTGGACGTGCAAGCGATTCAGGAACGCGGGCTGCCGCTCGGCAACACACCGGACATTATCGGGCCCGAGGTTGCGGATCTCGCGATCGGGATGATGCTCGCCTCGGCACGGCAGATCATCTTCGCCGATCAATATGTGCGGACCGGGCAATGGGCCAGCAAAGGCCCGATCCCGCTGGGACGCAGCGTCGCCAACAAGACCTGCGGCGTGATCGGCCTCGGCGGCATTGGCCGCGCAATCGCCGACCGGGCCGTCGCATTCCGCATGCACGTTCTCTACACCGGCACGCGCGAGAAGAAGGATGTGCCATACACCTATGTTGGCGATGTCGTGGAACTGGCGCGCCAGAGCGACTATCTGATGGTCGCCTGCAAGGGCGGCTCGGAGACGCGGCATCTCGTGTCGCGCGCCGTGATCGATGCGCTCGGTCCGAAGGGCACACTGATCAATGTCGCGCGCGGCACCGTGGTCGACGAGGAAGCGCTGATCGACGCGCTTGCCAACAAGCGGCTCGGCTGGGCGGCGCTCGACGTGTTCGAGAATTCGCCCAATATCGACAAGCGGCTGCTGAACTTCCCGAACGTCATTCTTCAGCCGCATCACGGCACGGCGGCGATCGAGACGCGTCTGGAGATGGGTCAGCTGATGATCGACAATCTTGCGGCGGGGCTTGAGAAGCGCCCGCTCAAGACGCCGGTCGCCGCGTAACGATCATTCTGCGGCGCGCCCGGCCTTATTCCGCCGCGCGCGACTCCGCGCTGATCGCCGCATTCACCCTCGGCATCACCTTTTCGGCGAGCAGCACCATCGAGCGCTTGCCAAGCGCGGGATCCGCCCAGTCCTTGCCTGCATAGAGCAGCGTGCCGAAATCGCCGACCCTGTCGCGGAAAGCGAGGATCTCGTCCGCGACCTTGTCGGGCGACCCGTAGATGATGAGCTGATCGCAGATCGAATCGAGCGTGACCTCATCGTCGGGCTGATCGCGATGCGTCTTGAACAATTCGATGCGACCGTTCGCCTTCAGCTTGGTGAAGAGCTGCTTGTAATAGAAGCGATACGGCGAATCCGGCGCTGTCGCATATTCGCGCGCGGTCTTGTCGTCATCGGCAACGAAAATGCTCTTCGCCACGCGCCAGTTCGCCGGATCGGCCGGGCGCCCTGCGCGCTCGCAGCCCTCGACATATTTCGGCCAGTGGCTCTTCACCCATTGCGGCATCAGGAAGTTTGCGGAGATCGGATCCCATCCGCGCGCCGCGGCTTCGGTCACACCTTTCGAAAACGGTGCGACCGCCGTCACGACGATCGGCGGATGCGGGCGCTGCAACGGTTTCGGCAGAAAGCCCTGCCCGATCGCCGGCAGATAATGCTGCTCGCTGACGACCGTCCAGTATTTGCCCCGCAGATTGTAGGGCGGCTCGCCCGCCCAGATCGCCAGCACCTGATTGATGCACTCCAGAAACATCTCGTTGCGGTTGGCACCGAGATTGCCGAACACCTCCGCATCCGACAGCAGACCACCCGGCGAAATGCCGAAGATGAAGCGACCATCCAGCATATGGTCGAGCATCGCGATTTCCGCCGCGACCGCAGCCGGATGGCTGTTCGGCATGTTGACGGTACCCGTACCGAGCTTGATCTGCCTGGTCGCGTGGATCAGCGAGGCGATGAAGATCGTGCAGGAGGTGATGTTCTCGGCCTGGTCGGTCGCGTGCTCGCCGACGTAAGCCTCGCAGAAGCCGAGTTCGTCGGCCAGAATGAAGGCTTCCCGGTCCTCTTTCAGCGACGTTCGCCAGTCCTTGCCGAGCGCGTGGATCGGCATCGTGAAAAAGCCGAGTTTCATCAGGTGGTCCTCCAGAGGGCGGGGAATTTAGCTGCGCAGCCCCTCCAAATGAAATAATATCAACTGACCATCGCCATTAATTTATCTAATTCCCTATGCCAGCGCACGCCACCCTCCGCCAGATTCAGGCCGTCATTGCGGTCTGCGAGGAAGGCTCGTTCACGCGCGCCGCCGAACGCGAGCACGCGACGCAATCCGGCATTTCCCAGCATGTGGCGGCCGTCGAGAAGGCCCTCGGCGTCCGCCTGTTCGAACGGACAACAACAGGCGTGACCCCGACGGCCGCGGGACTTCGCTACTATCGCCGCTGTGTCGACGCCATCGGGCTGCTGGAGACTGCCGGCGAGGATATCCGCGCGCTGAGCGGGCGCGTGTCCGGACGCCTGCGGATCGGGCTGATGCCGACGTTCACGCGCGCGGCGCTCGCACCGACCTTGCAGCATTTCGTGCCGGCCTATCCGGACGTGCAGCTGCACATCCTGGAGGCGTATAGCGGCACGCTGACCGATCAGGTGCTGAACGATCAGCTCGACTTTGCGATCGTGCCGGCCTTCGAGGGCCGGGTCGGATTGAAGTCGCGGCTGATCCTGCGTGACCGCGAGGTGCTGATCTCCGGTCGCACAAGTCCGCTGAAGCCGCTCGCGCCGGTTCGGCTCTCCGATTGCGCGCCGCTGAAGATTGTCGTGCCCGGACCGGACAACGTGCGGCGACGCAATCTGGAGGTCTATTTCCAGAGCAACGGCGTCGCGATCGACCGCATGATCGAGATGGACGCGATGATGGCGACATTCGATCTCGTCGCGCGCACCGATTTCGTCACGGTGCTGCCGGGGCTGATCTGCATCAACGATATCGGACGCGACGAATTCATCATCAATCCGATCGACC
This sequence comes from Pseudorhodoplanes sp., assembly GCF_035565795.1. Classification (GTDB taxonomy): domain Bacteria; phylum Pseudomonadota; class Alphaproteobacteria; order Rhizobiales; family Xanthobacteraceae; genus Pseudorhodoplanes. The sequence continues at coordinate 43,428 of NZ_DATMRV010000131.1, read as the reverse complement.
ACCCCTCGCTCTATGCGGAGTTTATCTTGATCACGCCATCGCGGCGAACTCTCTCGACGCCGGCACGGCTGTTCCTCGAGCGCTTCGAGGCGGATCTTGCTGAGACAGGAAAGCGGCTGACGGCCCTATTGAAGGGCGGGCGAAAGCAGCCACAAAGATAACGCGGCATCATTGCCGGGCTTGACGATCACACCGCCGCCGGCGCACCGGGCTGCTTCAGCGGATGCGCTTTCGCGAACGCATCCTCCTTCATGCAGGTCTCGACGATCCGGCGTACCGTGGGAAACGGCGCAAGATCATACTTGAAGAAATTGCACCCAACCGCGTGGCTGACGAGACAGATGTCCGCCATCGTCACGTTGTCGCCCTGACAATGGATGCCGGTTTCCTTGCTGGTCGCGAGATTGGTCTCGAACGCCTTCATTCCTTCGCCGAGCCAGTGATGTATCCATCGCAGGCGGACCGGCTCGTCAATTTTCAGATCGCGTTCGAGATAGTCACGGACCCGCGGCACGATCAGCGGGTGCGCATCGGACGCAACAATCCCGGACAGACCGCGCACACGCGCGCGCGCCACCGCTTCCGACGGCAGGAGGTTCGGATGCGGATGCACATCGTCGAGATATTCCATGATCGCCATCGACTGGAACAGCACTGCGCCTTCGTCGGTCACGAGCGCCGGCAGCAGCATCTGCGGGTTGACCTTGCGATAGGCATCGTTGCGCTGCTCACCCTTCATCAGATCGACGCTGATCACCTCGGGCGAGAGCCCCTTGATGTTGAGCGCGATCCGGACGCGAAACGAGGCGAGCGACCGCCAGAAGGAAAAGAATTGCATATTGCCCGTCCTCTTGCCTCGTCATGCCGTCCCATGGCCGGGACAAGCCCGGCCAGGACGGGAAGCATCATTTCGCACCGCCCGGATCGGCCGTAAGGCCCGCCGCCCTGACGCCAGCGATTGCACAGATCTCGTCGTTGTCCGAGGTATCGCCGGAAATGCCGACCGCCCCGACAATGTCGCCGTCTGCGTTGCGGATCAGCACGCCGCCGGGATTGGTGACAACGCGGCCGCCGCTCGCCGCGGCAAGCGTGGTGAAAAACATCGGGGTCTTTTCCGCGCGCTCGAACAGCGTGCGCGACCCAAATCCCATGCCGAGTGCGCCCCAGGCTTTGCCGAAGGCAATGTCGAACCGCAGGATCCCGGATTTGTCGTCGCGCTTGAACGCGACAAGGTGACCGCCTGCATCGAGCACCGCGACCGAAAGCGGCTGAAAGTTCTTCTCGCGCCCGGTCTTCAACGCCGTATCCACAATCGTGGAGGCCTGCACAAGTGTCAGTCCGCTCATCGCATTCTCCTTCAAGCCTTCTGCCGGCCGGCCCAATAGACCGCCATACCCGACCCATCGCTCTGGCCGTAACCAGCCGCACTGGCCTCATCGAAGCAGGCGAGCGTCCTTTCGATGAGTGGAAGCTCGACGCCGCGCGCCTTGCCCTCGGCAATCATGGTGCGGATATCCTTGCGCGCATCGTCGAGATTGAACGTAACCGCGCCGAAGTCTCCGCCTGCCAGCCACTGCGCAATATTCGCGCCGCGATTTTTCACCGCCGTCGACGCACCCGAGGTATCGGCGAGAATGTCCATCAGGCGCGCCGGTTCTATCTTCAGATGCCGGCTGATGGCGAGCGCCTCACCCAATGCCTGCCAGTAAATCATCAGAGGGAGGTTGATGGCGAGCTTCATCCCGGCGCCCGCACCGACATCTCCGGCATGTTCGACGCGGCGACACATCTGATCGAGCAGCGGTCTGGCGCGGGCCACATCGGCGTCGCTGCCGCCCGCAAAACCGAACAGCTTCCCGTGACGCGCCGGTCCGGTCGTTCCGCCGACCGGGCACTCGACAAAGGCTGCGCCCTTCGCGCGGACCTTCGCGGCCAGCGCGTTTTCGGTGTCCGGACGCACCGTGCTCATTTCGATGAACAGCTTGCCGCTGACATTGCCGGACAGCAGACCTGACGTGCCGCCATACACGGCATCGATCGCGGCGGCGTCGGTGAGGATCGTGACGATGGTGTCTGCGTGTGTTGCGAGTTCGGCGGGTGACGTCGCAACCTTCGCGCCTGCATCGGCCAATGGTTTCGCCTTGTCCGCCGAGCGGTTCCACACGATCACCTCGTGTCCGCATTCCATCAGACGCGCAGCGATGGCAGCGCCCATCTTGCCGAGACCGGCCACCCCGACCTGCATCGCATTCCTCCCTGCGTCCTGATGGACGCTTGCCGAAGGTTTTACCGCGAGCACACGTCTATTGGCAAAAGCTCCGACCTGTGTCGTGATTTCGAGGCGCGGCCCGGGAGTGTCACCTCACATGAGCAGCCATCAGCACCGCAGTGAAACACGCGACGGCATGCGCGTCGACTTTGATGTTCCCATCGTGGTGGACGACGGGCTTACGCTGCGCGCCGATGTATTTCGCCCACTGAAAAGCGGCCGCTACCCGGTGCTGCTGACATACGGCCCCTACGCGAAAGGTCTCGCGTTCCAGGACGGTTATCCAAGCGCCTGGGAGCGCATGGTGGCGCAACATCCGGACGTCCCGGCCGGATCGAGCAACCTCTATCAGAACTGGGAAGTCGTCGATCCCGAGAAATGGGTGCCGCACGATTATGTCTGCGTGCGGGTCGATTCACGCGGCTGCGGCTGTTCGCCGGGCTTCATCGATCATTTCTCGCCGCGTGAGACGAAGGACTTCGCCACGTGCATCGCATGGGCCGGCGTGCAGGATTGGTCGAACGGCAGGGTCGGACTGAACGGCGTGTCGTATTTCGGCATCAATCAGTGGCACGTCGCATCGTTGCAGCCGCCGCACCTCGCGGCCATGTGCATCTGGGAAGGCGCGGCCGACTGGTATCGCGACATGACGCATCACGGCGGCATTCTCAGTACATTCTGGGCGAACTGGTACGACATGCAGGTCAAGACCGTGCAGCATGGCGCCGGTGAACGCGGACGGCGATCGCGCGTGCATGGCGAACTGGTCTGCGGTCCCGACATCCTTAGCGAAGACGAACTGCGCACCAACCGCTGCGATTTCGGCGACGAGATCCGCGCCCATCCGCTCGACGACGATTATCACAAGGCGCGCTCGCCGGACTGGTCGAAGATCACGGTGCCATTTCTGTCCGCCGCCAATTGGGGAGGTCAGGGCCTGCATCCGCGCGGCAATTTCGAAGGTTTCGTGCGCGCCGCATCCAAGCAGAAATGGCTGGAAGCGCACGGCATAGAGCACTGGACGCATTTCTATACCGACTACGGACGCGAACTTCAGTTGCGCTTCTTCGACCATTTCCTGCATGGCAAGGCAAATGGCTGGGACCGTCAGCCGCGTGTGCTGCTGCAGGTCCGCCACATCGACCGGTTCGAACAGCGCAGCGAAACCGAATGGCCGCTGAAGCGGACACGCTGGACAAAATTCTTCCTGCAGCCCGATGGCACGCTATCGACCAAGGCGTCCGCGAAACCGAATTCGATGACTTTCGACGCTATGGGCGACGGCGCCACCTTCATCACGGCGCCAATCGAGCGCGATACCGAACTCACCGGTCCGTCCGCCCTCAAGTTGTTTGTGTCGTCCTCGACACGCGATGCCGACATATTCGCGATCCTGCGCGTGTTCTCTCCCGACCTGAAAGAGGTCGTATTCCAGGGCGCGATCGATCCGCACACGCCGATCGCGCAAGGATGGCTGCGCGCGTCGCATCGCAAGCTCGACCGCAAACTGACAAAGCCGTGGCGGCCCTATCATTCACATGATGAAAAGCAGCCATTGAAGCGCGGCGAGGTCGCTGAGCTGGATGTTGAAATCTGGCCGAGTTCGATCGTGATCCCCAAGGGATACCGCATCGCGCTCACCATTCGCGGGAAGGATTATGAATATGGCGGTGCCAGCGGGGGACGTCTGTCCAATTTCAAGAACGAGTTGAAGGGCTGCGGACCATTCCTGCATGATGACCCGCTCGATCGTCCGCCCGAAGTGTTCGCAGGCGCAACAACCTTGCGGTGGCGCCGCGGGCGTATGCCCTATCTCCTCTTGCCCATCATCCCGCAACGACCAAAATCAAGGCAGATGCAAGTGAAAGATGGGAGAGCGCAAAAGCGCAAAGACGCGCTATAGTCTTTACGACGGCAACACGAACAAGACGCTCAAGCGTCGCGCCGCACGAGGAAACGCCAATCAACGCGCCGACCGCAGGACATGCGGCGAGCGCGACAAATACAGGGAGGTCTGGATGAAAGTCTCTCGCCGCACAGCTATCAAGGGAGCGCTCGCCGCGGGCGTCAGCTCGCAAGTCCTGAAGGTGCCGGCCGCAGTCGCACAGGCAGGACCTATTCAGATTGGCTTTCTCACGGTGAAGACCGGACCGCTCGCATCCGGCGGCATCCAGATGGAGCAGGGACTCACCGTCTTCTTCAAGGAACGCAATTACACACTCGGCGGCCGCAAGGTTGAAGTGCACACCGCCGATACCGGCGGTAATCCCGCACAGACCCGCACCAAGACGCAGGAACTGGTCGAGCGCCTGAAGGTCTCGGCACTGATCGGACCGCTCGCCGCGTTCGAGGCGCTCGCCATCGACGACTATATCCGCTCGACGCAAACGCCGATCCTCACCGTTGCCGGCGCAGAAGACATGACGCAGCGCAAGGCCAATCCGTGGCTGGTTCGGCCCAGTTCAACTTCCGCGCAGCCGAGTCATCCGGTCGGTGATTACGCAGCGAAGGAACTGAAGCTGAAGCGTGTCGCCTGCATCGCCGATGACTTCGCCTTCGGCCACGAGAATGTCGCGGGCTTTCAGCGCGCATTCGAGGATGCCGGCGGCAAGGTGGTGCAGAAGCTGTGGCCACCGCTCAACGCGCCCGACTACGCAACCTATATCTCGCAGCTGAAGCCCAATATCGACGGCGTCTATACCGGACATGCCGGTTCTAACGGCTTCAAGTTCATCAAGCAGCTGCGCGAATACGGCAACACCGCGCAGATCCTCGGCGGCTTCACGCCGGTGGACGAGTCGCTCCTGCAGCAGATGGGTGATGATGCGCTCGGTGCGATCACCGGCAACTGGTATTCGGCCGTGCTCGACAATCCGATCAACAAGCGCTTCGTCGCTGCGATCCAGAAGGACTACAAGGTCGATCCCGGCGTCTACGCAGCCGAAACCTATCTCTGCGGCGAAGTGCTGGAAGAAGCCCTGAAGCAGGTCAACGGCAATATCGAAGACAAGAACGCGTTCATGAAGGCGCTGAAGGGCGTCAACCTGAAGGAATCGCTGCGCGGGCCGATGCATTTCGACGAATACGGCAACGTGGTCGGCAACAATTACATCCGCAAGGTCGAACGCCGGGGCGGCAAGCTCGTCAATGCCGTGGTGAAGACCTATCCGGACGTCAGCCAGTTCTGGACCTACAAGCCGGAGGAATTCCTCAAGCAGCCGGTCTATTCGCGCGACTTCCCGCCCGCGAAGAACCTGGAGAACTGATCGCCTCCTTCACCTCCCGCTGAAAGGGGGAGGTCGACTGCCGAGCGACAGCGAGACAGTCGGGTGGGGGTCTCCTTCTCCAGGGACCCCTCCCCACCCTCCCCCTTTCAGGGGGAGGAAGTGACAGGGCGGGGATCACCGAACGCAATGCAATTCTGGATCATTCAAACGCTGAACTCAGTCGCGTTCGGCGGCCTTCTGTTTCTTCTGTCGTCAGGCTTCTCCTTGATCTTCGGGCTGATGCGCATTCCCAATCTTGCGCATGGTGCCTTCTTCATGCTCGGCGCGTATTTCGGCTACACGTTGCTGTCGGTGAAGTTCAATTTCTGGATCGCGGCGATCGGCGCCGGGCTCGGCGTGGGTCTTGTCGGCATCATCCTCGAACGCTTCATCCTGCGTCAGCTGCCCGGCAACGCGCAGGGTCAGGTGCTGGTGACGCTCGGCCTCTCGTTCATCGTCGCCGATCTGTGCCTGCTGATCTGGACCGGCGATCCGATGCCGCTGCCTGCGCCGTCGGAGCTTCGCCCGCCGCTTCGCTATTTCGGGCTCGCCTTCCCGACCTACCGATTGGTGGTGCTGGGACTCGCGCTCGTCGCCGCGGTCGGGCTCTACATTCTCATGGAGCGCACCCGCATCGGCGCGATGATCCGCGCTGGCGTCGACGACATGGAGATGGCGCGCGGCGTCGGCATTCCGGTCGGGCGGCTGTTCACAATGGTGTTCCTGCTCGGCGCGGCGCTTGCCGGCACGGGCGGCGTCCTGGGCGGACCGATCCTCAATGCCTATCCCGGCCTCGATGCCGACATGCTGCCGCTTGCCTTGATCGTGGTGATCCTTGGTGGCGCCGGTTCCCTGCTCGGCGCCTTTGTCGGCAGCTTCGTCGTGGGCTTCCTCTACAATTTCGGAATCGCGCTCGTTCCCGACCTAGCCTATTTCGTGCTGTTCCTGCCGATGGTGCTGGTCCTCGTCTTCCTGCCGCAAGGCCTGTTCGGACGGGTGCAACTATGAGCCGCGGCAACATCATCGCAGTCGTCATCGCGGCGGTCCTGCTGATCGCGCTGCCGCGCATCATCACCCACGAATTCTATATCAACATGGCGAGTCAGTGCCTGATCTTTGCGATCCTGGCGCTCAGCCTGAACCTGATGCTCGGCTTCGGCGGCATGGTGTCGCTCGGCCATGCCGCCTACATCGGCGTGGCCGGCTATACCTGCATCCTTCTGACAATCGCCGGCTGGCATCCGCTGCTCGCGGCCATCGCAGCGCTTGCGCTCTCGACGGTCATTGCCGGCGTGTTCGGAATGCTGTCGCTGCGCGCGCCGGGGCTCGGCTTCCTGATGATCACGCTGGCGCTCGGCCAGATCGTGTGGGGCATCGCCTATCGCGCCAATACCCTCACCGGCGGCGACAACGGCATCAGGCTGCCGGCGCGGCCGGAACCGTTCGGTATCAACATCACCGGCGCGCCGGGCTTCTATTATTTCACGCTCATCGTCTTCGCGGTCGCGCTGTTCGGAATGTGGCGCTTCGCCCGCTCGCCGTTCGGCGCGAGCCTGATGGGCACACGCGATCAGCCGCGCCGCATGCGCATGCTCGGTCACAATGTCTGGATGGTGCAGTGGCTGACCTTTGTGATCGCGGGCTTTTGGGGCTCGGTCGGCGGACTGATGTTCGTCTACTACAATGTGTTCCTGTCGCCGCATGCGCTGACGCTGCAGCAATCCGCCGAAATCCTGCTGATGTCGATCCTCGGCGGCGCGTCGTCGCTGACCGGACCGATCGTCGGCGCCGTCATCATCACGCTCATCAAGAACGTGGCATCGACCTATGTCGAGCGCTGGAACACGTTGCTCGGCGCCATCTTCATCGCGGTGATCATCTTCATGCCGCTTGGTCTCGTGCCGGGATGCCGCGCGTTGTGGCTGCGATGGCGCAACCGCAACAGACCGAAAAGCCCGACGCCCGCTGCGGAGCCAGCCGAATGACTCCAGCACTCGCCATCGAAGGCCTCAACAAGCGCTTCGGCGGACTGCCGGCGACCCGGAATGTTTCGCTTCACGTGATGCCCGGCGAGAGAAGGCTGATCATCGGGCCGAACGGCGCCGGCAAGACGACCCTGTTCAATCTGATCACGGGCGACCTGACGGCCGATACCGGTTCGGTGAAACTGTTTGGTCACGAACTCGTCGGCATGCCGACAGAAAAGCGCGTGCATCTCGGTCTCGCACGCACCTATCAGATCCTGACGTTATTTCCGAAAGAGACCCTGCTGCATAACGTCAAGCTCGCGCTGCTGGGCCTCGATCCGGTTCGATGGAATCCCTGGGCGGTGCTGTCTGCCCGCACTGCAATGACTGAGGCTGCGCATGCCGCGCTGGTGCAAGTCGGCCTCGGCCGCAGCGCCGAAAGGATCGTTGCGGAAACGTCCTATGGCGAACGGCGGCGTCTCGAATTCGCGATGGCGCTGGCGCAGAAGCCGAAGGTGCTGCTGCTGGACGAGCCGCTCGCGGGGCTGTCGCAGGAGGAGCGCAAGACGCTGAGCACCCTCCTGAAGACCATCCCGCGCGACGTGACGATCGTGATGATCGAACACGACATGGACACCGCGCTCGAATTTGCCGAGCGCATCACTCTCCTGCATTACGGCGAAGTGATCGTGGAGGGCAGCCGCGCCGAGGTGGTGGCCGATCCCCGCACGCGGGAGGTCTATCTTGGTGACTAGTCCCGTGGCGCAGGCCCTGAACGTATCCGGAATCGACGCCTATTACGGCGACAGCCATGTGCTGCACGGCGTGAGCTTCGCTCTTGAAGAGGGGCATCTGCTCGGACTGCTGGGCCGCAACGGCGCCGGCAAGACCACCTGCCTGGCTGCGATCATGGGCTTCCTCAAGCCGCGGCGCGGCGCGATCAACCTCTTCGGCGACGAGATTGCCGGCCTTGCACCGGAGACCATCGCGCATCGGGGCATCGGACTCGTGCCACAGGGCCGCCGTGTGTTCCGCTCGCTCACCGTGCGCGAGAATCTCAGCGTCGCGCAGCAGCGCAGGGCGCGCGCGGGAACCCGCAAGGAATGGACCTTCGAGCGTGTCTACACGATCTTCCCGCGCCTGAAGGAGCGCGAGCAGCAACTGGCAGGGTCGCTGTCCGGCGGCGAACAGCAAATGCTTGCCATCGGCCGGGCGCTGATGGGCAATCCGCGTATCCTCCTGATGGACGAGCCCTCGGAGGGGCTTGCGCCACAGATCGTCGCCGAGGTCGGCCGCACAATTGCCCTTCTCAAGTCCGAAGGGCTATCGATCATTCTGGTCGAACAGAATATCAAGCTCACGCTCGACCTTGCGGATGACGTCGTGATCATCAATACCGGACGCATCGCGTTCGACGGATCGGCCGAAGCCGTGAAGCGCGATCACGACTTGGTTGCGCAGCAGCTCGGGGTGTTCTGATATCTCTGCCTCTCACTCTCATGGAAATCACCTGATGAATGTCTGGAACAAGTACGAGCCGACCGCGGCACGCAAGCAAGGACGCCCCGGCCGCGAGATCAGGCCGCAGAGCGTAACGATCGATATTCATTCGCACGTGGCGGTACCCGCAGCGGGCGCGTATGTCGCGCAGCAGAACGCGAGCGTCAGTCCGGGCCTGCACACCTTCCAGTCGCCGGAAACGGCCGCCGTCAATGCCAAGCAGGACGAGGATCTGAAAGCTCGGATCGTCGAATTCGAGCCGCGCCTGCGCAATCTCGATGCCATGGGCATCGACATGCAGGTGATCAAGCCGCCGCCCGGCCAGTGCTATTACACCCTGCCGATCGAGGCCGGAGTGAAAGCCGCCCAGCTCGTGAACGACGGCATCGCCGAATATTGCGCAAAGCAGCCGGACCGCCTGATCCCGTTTGGCACCGTGCCGCTGCCCTACGGGGACGAGGCAGCCAAGGAGCTGGAGCGGATCGCAAAGCTCGGCTTCAAGGGCGTTCAGATCCTCACCAACATCGACGGCAAGGAGCTGTCCGACCCGGTCGCGGCTCCGTTCTGGAAAAAGGCGGAAGAGCTCGGCCTGCTCGTCGTCATCCATCCGAACGGCTTTACCCATGGCGAGCGGCTCAGGCGCTTCTATTTCAACAACGTCATCGGCAATCCGCTCGAGACCACCATCGCGCTGCATTACCTGATCTTCGACGGCGTGCTGGAACGCCACCCGAAGTTGAAAATTCTGGCGGTGCATGGCGGCGGTTATCTGGGCAGCTATTACGGCCGCATCGACCATGTCTGGGGCGCGCGTTCGGACGCTCATGCCGATCTGCCGAAACCGCCGACCAGCTATCTGCGCCAGATATACGTCGACACCGTCGTGTTCTCGGAAGGCCAGCTGAAAGCGCTGGTAGAGACCTTCGGGCCGGATCATGTGGTGATGGGAACCGACTACCCCTTCGACATGGCCGACTACGATCCGGTCGGCCATGTGGCTTCCAATCCCGCTTTCGACTCTGCTACGGTGGGCAAGATAGTGGGCGGCAATACGAAGCGGCTGCTGGGGCTCTAGGCGACGGGATCAGAACGGTCTTCCAGCTCCCGGCCGCACGGCACGGGACCTTTTGGAATGAGCTGGATCGACAATTCACCCGTCAGTGTGGGGGACGAGGCCGCAGCGGCGGCCTTCCCCGGTGCGCCGCTGGCAGATCCTGCGACCTTCCGCGAGGCGATGAGCCGTCTCGGCGCCGCCGTTCACATCGTCACCACAGCCGGCAAGGCCGGACGCGCGGGCTTCACGGCAACGGCAGTGGCCTCGGTGTCGGACACGCCGCCGACCGTGCTGGTCTGCCTGAACCGCAAGAGCCAGATCACGCCTGTGATGCGGGAGAACAGGGTGTTCTGCGTCAACACGCTCGCCTCGAGCGAGGAAGAGCTTGCGGACGTGTTCGCCGGTCGCACCGGCGTATTCATGGCGGAGCGCTTCATGCGCGGTGACTGGATCTCGCTAGAAACCGGGTCGCCCGCGCTCACCAACGCCATCGCCGCGCTCGATTGCCGCGTGCTGGAGATGAAGTCGGTCGGGACCCACGACATCTATTTCGGGGAAGTGGCCGCGATCCGGCTTGCGAATGCCGAGAAGGCGCTGGTCTATCACGCACGGGCCTACAAGCACGTGTGAGAGTCCAGCCGACGAACTCCGTACGCTCCCTCTCCCCCTTGGGGGAGGTAAGAAGCCGTCAGATATCCTGCTCGATCCACTCGCGCTGAACGTCGTCGCACCAGTTGCCGACATTCCACTGGCCGAAGGCGCCGAGCCCTGCGAGTTCGTCCTGTCCGGCGTAAACCGGCACGTGAACGACCGACAGCCCGTCATGCGCCTGCGCCTCCTTCAGCGCCGCACGCAATTCCTCAGCGCAGAAACCGCCATGCAGAGCGCGCACGCCTTTCACGGCGCCGGCAAGCTGCACGTAATCGACCGGCACCGAGTCGTTGGTACGAAACTCCTTGCCATATTGCGCGAGCTGCAAGCCGGTGATCGCCGCCATGCGGCGATTATCGAAGATCACGATCGTGCCGCGAACCTTGTGCTCGACCGCGTCGATCAGGACCTGCGGATTCATCATGAAGGAACCATCGCCGGTGAAGGCAATGCCATAACGCGGCTTGTCCGCCATGCCCGATGCGAGCAGCGCGCTCACCGCGAAGCCCATATACGACGCACCGGACTCGGTGAAGGTATCGCCCGTGCGATCGTCCTCCACGATCTGAAAGCCGTTGGCCTGTACGTCGCCGGCATCGAAGAATTTTGCCGCGCCGATGCTCTTTGCGAAATCCGCGACCACCTTGATGGCGGCGGGCTGATAAAGAACCGCGCGCTGCCAGGCCGCATCCAGAGCCGGCGCCGCATCGAACCGCGATTTCTTGAACGCGGTCCATTCCGCCTTCTTCACGGCGCAGGCCTTAAGCCATTCGGCCTTGTTGGCGCTCGCCCCGGTCAGATGAACACACAGACGCTCGATCACTGCGCCAATGTCGCCGGCAAGCGCCGTCGTGTGATTGTAATGCAGCGCGTCGGCGAGATCGCCGTTGATATTGATGATCTCTTTCGCGGACTTGTAGCCGATGCCGGAACAATCGGCCTGACAGACGCCGCGCGAACCGATCACGATGACAAGCTCGGCAGTGGCCATCGCGAAGTTGCCGCTGATCGAGCCCTTCGACCCGCCGACATGCATATTCTGCGGATGCGCATCCGGCAGGACGCCGGTCGAGCCGGGCGACAGCACCACGGCAGCGCCGGACATCTCCGCGAGCCGGCGGACCGCCGCGTCATGACCGCGCGTACCGCCGCCGGCCTTGATCGCAACGCTCCTGGCCTGCGCGATCAGCCTGGCGGCCTTGGCGTAGGCCTTGTCGTCGGCGGGCGCGAGCACCGGCAGATCGGGCCGATCGGGCAAGGCCGCAATATTGATTGTGACGCGCTGCGGCTGCGTGTTCAGCGGCAGCAGGAGATAGAACGGTCCGGCGCGATACGGATGATTGACCTGAAGCGAACCGCGGCGCAAAGCGTCGCGCAATGCTTCCGGCGTATGCAGCACGTATGAGCCGCCCATCAGCGCGGTCATGCGGCCGAACAGCCCCTGCTCTTCCTTCGGCACCTGCTGCATATTGTAGCCTTCGCCGAAAGTCGTCTCGTCGCCATAGATATGATAGACGCCGACCCCATTCGATGCAGCGGCAAGCGAACCGGCCATCGCCTGCAGCGCACCCGGTCCGATCGAGGTTACGACCGCGGGGATCTCGCCATATTGCCAGCGCAGCGCAGTTGCGGCATGCGCCATCTCGACTTCGTTGCGGAAGTTGAAGGTGCGGGTGACGCCCTCCTCCTCATAGATGCGCAGCACGTCTCCGAAATCGGTCGATCCATGACCGAAGATTGCGAGATATTTCCGCACGTCCTGTTTGAGAAGGCCGAGCACGAGCGCTTCCGACAATGTCGTCTCGACCAGCTTCGGCAGCGAGCCGCTGCGCAGCGCCTCCGCAAGCGAACCCGCTTGCTGGATTGCGCGCGCACGCGCACGCATCGCGTCGCGTTGTTCGCCTTCGGAGGGACGTGTGAGCATGGGTATTCCGGTCTCGCCTCTTGTACTCCCTCCCTCTGAAAGGGAGGGTCGGGAGGGGGTCAGATGTAGACCCCCACCCGACTGCCGCAGCTTCGCTCCGTCAGTCGAGCTCCCCCTTTCAGGGGGAGGTAAGAAAGGTCAGTTGCTCTTCGGCTGCGGCGCGACCGACTGAAGGATCGGCTTCCAGCGCGAAATCTCAGACTTCACCAGCTTGTCGAAACTTGCCGGCGTCCGCTCCGCCTTCTTTGGCACCGCACCGCCGAGATCGTTCAGCCGCTTCACCACCGACGGATCATCAAGTGCCTTGTCGAGTGCGGCCGCGAGTTTGTCGACCACCGGCTTCGGTGTGCCCTTGGGCGCGAAGATGCCGGCCCAGATACTCATCTGATAATTCACGCCGCTGTCCTTGGCCGCGGGCACGTCCGGCAAAGCCGCGAGACGATCCGTCGCCGATACGCCGAACGCCTTGATGGTACCGGAGCGAACCTGCTCGGCGACGCTCACCGCCTGCTCACAGAAGAAATCGACATGACCGCCGATCAGGTCGTTCATCGCCGGGCCCGTGCCCTTGTAGGCGACCAGGGTCGGCTTCAGACCGGCTTCCGTCGTGAACATAAGACACGCCATGTGCGACGACGCGCCGACACCGCCATGGGCCTGCTTCACCTTGTCGCCATTGGCCTTCACGTAAGCGACGAATTCCTTGAGGTTCTTGGCCGGGAAATCCTTGCGGGCGACGATCACTGCAGGTGCGTCAGCGGTGATGCCGACCGGAACGAAATCGCGCTCGGAATCGTAACGCACATTCGGCGTCAGCACCGGAGCTGCGACATGCGAACCCATCGAGCCTGCGAGCAGCGTATAGCCGTCCGGCTCCGCGGTCGCGACGCGGCCGGAGCCGAGGGTGCCGCCGGCGCCGCCGACATTCTCGATCACCATTGATTGCCCGAGATTCTTCGACATCGCTTCGGTGACGATGCGCGCCACGACATCGCTCGGCCCGCCGGCAGGGAATGGCACGACCACCGTGATCGGCCGCGTCGGATAATTCTGCGCAAATGCCATCGTCGGCAGCGCCAGGGCAGCCGTGAGTGCCAGCGTCGCAATGGAAACTCGTCTTGAAATCATCATTCTCCCCTTCATCGTTATGGCGCAGTCCTTGTTCAGACCTTGAGGTTCCCGCCAACGGCACCACGCTCAATCATCAGATCAAGAAGCTCGCCGTCATGCGTGACTAAAATGTGGAGATCGGGTTCGTCGGTCATCAGGCGATTCAGCCAGCAAAGCTGCGCCATAACCGACGGCACATCCTCCTTTACCCACGGCGCCGCCTTTCCTTTCACATGGCGAATGTTGGCCAGATTCCAGGCAGCGTCGATCGAATGCAGGTATTCCCGCCCGCTCTGAAGACGGAGGTAAATCATCTGCATATCGGGCGAATGGCCGGGCGCCTTGATCAGCACCATGCCCGGCGCGACCGGATAATAGCGATCGTAAGCGATGCGGATGAATTGCGCGGCGTCTGCTTCCAACAGTTTGAGATGCGAGCGATGCGGATTGTTCATCATCAGAGAGAGCGTATCCGTCGTCGCGACGGTTTTTCGCGCGAGCGCGTTGCGATCTTCCGCCGTAACGATGCCACCCGCGTGATCCGCATGATAATGCGTGAGCACGATCATGCGGGCCGCGCGCAACGCGCGCATCACCTGCGCAAACGCATCGGCATCATACGGTTCGCCTTCGCCGAATGAATCGTGCGTCGCCTTGTCCATGCCCGCGTCGATCATCACCGTGCCGTCGGGATAGACCACCTGATAGACGGTGCGCGGCATGGTCACCGACGCGTCGTCACCGCCTTCGATGACGAATTTGCGCGGCCTGATGGACGCCGCGAACTTGACGGCATTCAACGCGACCGGCAGCGCGCCCGGCACGACTTCCGCCAACGCCCGGATCGCCGAAAGATCGGCATCGAAGGTCTGCGTTGCGGAGCCGGGCCTGTCGAGCATTACTCTGCCGCCTCCGCATGGATGCGCCGCTCGCGTTCGGTACGCTCCTTGTCGCGGATCGCCATCAGCAGCTTTTCCGGCGTCGCCGGCAGCGAGGTGATGCGCACGCCGACCGCGTCATAGATCGCGTTCATCACGGCGGGGATGGTCGGCACCATGGCCGGCTCGCCGATGCCTTTCACGCCGAGCGGACCGATCGGATCGGGATCCTCGACGATGATCGAGGTGACATGCGGCACATCGAGCGACGTCGGCAGGATGTATTTCGCAAAGCCAGGCGTCGTGGTGTGGCCGCCTTCGAGCTTGTAGTCCTCCATCAGCGCCTGACCGAGCGCCTGAACGATGCCGCCTTCGATCTGGCCTTCTACGCCCTTGGGATTCACCGCCCGGCCGACGTCATGCGCCGCCCAGATGCCGAGCACCTGCACCTCGCCGGTCACCGTATCGACTTCCACCTCCGCGACCTGACAGCCGAACACATAGGCCTGCCACGGACGTCCTGCGCCGTCGACCGGATGCAGCCCGGTCGTATCGGTACCAAAACTCGCGGAGCCGAGCGGCACCACGCCGCGACCTTTCGCGAGATGCACGGCCTTGTCCATGGTGGTGCGATGGTTCGTGCCCTCCGCCCAGATTTCACCGGACGCGGCCTCGATCGTCTCGGGCGGTACGCCCCATTCGTTTGCCATCACCTGAGCGAGCTTTCCGAACGCTTCGCGCGAGGCCAGCGCAACCACGTTGCCGATCATGTAGGTCTGGCGCGTCGCACCCGCATGGGCGGCCTCCGGCGAACGCGCGGTGTCGTTGTCACCAATGGTCACGTCCTGCGGGCGCACGCCGAGTTCTTCCGCAGCGATCTGCGCGAGCACCGTGAGAATGCCCTCGCCGATCTCGGTCACCCCGGTCACGACCTTCGCCGTGCCGCCGTCATCGATCTCGACCCAGGCACCGGCGCGATCGACCGTCGCTGTACGGGCAATTCCGTACCAGGCACCGGCGACACCGCGCCCACGTTTGCGTGCCATTATTCCGCAGCCTCCAGCTTGCCACCCATTGCGAAACGCGCGCCCAGACTGCACGGCTCGCGCACGCCTTCGCCCGCAAGATCAGTGCGCGCAGCACCGCGCGAGACCGGCGCGCCTTTCTCCCAGCGCGAGCCTTTCTCGGCTGCCTCCAGCACGCGCAGATAGCTCACGGATTTCAGCTTCTGTTTGGTGTGCGTCTCCGCGCCATCGCGCATCGCGTTGATGCGGCGGATCTCGAATGGATCGAGTCCGAGGCGTTCGGCGCAGATGTCGAGATGGCTTTCAGTCGCGAACTGCGTCTGTAGCGCGCCGAAGGACCGGAAGGCGCCGGACGGCGTGTTGTTGGTGTAGATGCCGTAGGTATCGACCTGCAGGTTCGGGATGTTGTACGGACCCGCGCCAAGGATCGCGGCCTTGCGCATCACGCCCTCGGTGGAAAGCCCATAGGCGCCGCCGTCGCAGACCATCTTCAGAGACACAGCCTGGATGCGGCCGTCGCGCGACAGCCCCATGCGCAATGTGGTGCGCGACGGATGCCGCTTGGCCGTGGTCGCGATCGATTCCTCACGCGTGAACACGAGCCGCACCGGCCGACCGGTCTTCATCGCCATCAGGGCCAGCATGCCCTGATAGATCATGTCTTCCTTGCCGCCGAATCCGCCGCCGACCGGCGACATGATGAATCGCACCTTGTTGATCGGCCTCGCGATGATCTTCGCCAGCATGTGGCGATGATGCGTGATGTTCTGGCTCGGCGAGATGATCGTCACGACACCATCGTGATCGACATAGCCAAGTCCTGCCTCGGGCTCGAGATAGGCGTGCTCGATCGCCTGCGTCTCGTAGTCCTGCTCGATCACGAGATCGGATTGCGCGAAGCCCCTCTCGATGTCGCCCTTGCGGATCGGGATATGCTTCGTGACATTGTCCGGCGCATAGTCGTGGACCACGGGAGCACCCGGCTCCATCGCCGCGAACGGATCGAACACCGCAGGCAGCGGCTTGTAGACCACCTTGATCTTCGACAGCGCGCGCTTTGCGGTAACGAGGTCTTCCGCAGCCACCGCGGCCACCGCCTCGCCCACATAGCGAACCTTGCCACGCGCCATCACGGGCTGATCGTGCACGAACACGCCAAAGCCATCCTCGCCCGGCACGTCGGCACAGGTGATGACGCCCTCGACACCCTCCATCGCCTCGGCTTCCGAGGTGTCGATCGATTCGATAATCGCGTGTGGGTGCGGCGAGCGCAGCACCTGCAGATGCAGCATGCCGGGCATCGTCATGTCGCCGGCATATTTCAGCGCGCCCGAGACCTTGCTCGGCGCATCCAGCCGTCTGACGTTCGCGCCGATATATTTGCCTTCCGCGACATCGGTTTCCGCAAGCGCCGTCGCCGGCAGCCGGCCGTTCTGCACATCGCGCGCAAGCTCTACCGCATCGAAGATCTTCTGATATCCGGTGCAGCGGCAGATGTTGCCGCCGAGCCGCTCCTTGATCTCCTCGCGATCCGCGAACGGATTGATGCGCAGCGCCGAGGTCGCGGCCATCACCATACCGGGAATGCAATAACCACACTGGCTCGCGCCGGTCTTGTGAAAGGCTTTCTGCAACAGCGACAGGTCGCCCTTCTGCGCAAGGCCTTCGACTGTCTCGATCGTCGTTCCTTGCGCCTTGCCGACCGGCATGAGACAGGACTTCATCAGCACGCCGTCGACGAACACGGAGCATGCGCCGCATTCGCCGGCGCCGCATCCGTCCTTCGTTCCGGTGAGATGCATGTCCTCACGCAGGAAATCGAGCAGCCGCTGATGCGGCTGGGCATTCCGTGCGATCTTGCGGCCGTTGACGACAGCTTCGATCCGCATCTCAGGCACAGGCCGCCTCCAACTCGGGCGTCAGCACATCGGGACCGGCGCCCGCGCGCTGCGCCGCATTAAACAGGCCACGCAGCATGAATCCGCGCACCACGTCGCGGCGATAGTCCTGGCGCGTGCGCGAACGCACGAGGCTGACGGGCATCTCCGCTGCCTGTTCGAGCCGGCTCGCGGCGAGGTGGCCAGCCTTCAGGAACTGCTCCACGTCGCGCAGGCGGTCCGGCACTGGTCCGATACCGCCGATACAGAGACGAACATCCTCGAAATTGCGACCGGACGCGTCGAGTTTCACCGACGCCGCGAGACACACCGTCGAGATCACGAGCGAGCGGCGGTGCCCGACTTTTTCGAAGCTGCCGCCATAACCGGGCAGCGCTGCGCACTCGATCGCGGTGAGGATTTCGTCGTCTTCCAGCACGGTCTTGCCGGGACCAGTGATGAATTCCGCGATCGGGAGCTTGCGGGTCACGACCTTGCCGTTCCGACGGCTCGCAAGTTCAAGCACAGCGTCATGAGTGAACAGCGGCGGCGTGCCGTCAGCCGCCGGGGATGCGTTGACCACATTGCCGCCGATGGTCGCGGACTCGCGGAGCTGGTCGTCCGCGAACCACACCGCGCAGCGCGGCATCGACGGCATGGCGCGGCCAAGCGCGGAATCGTCGAGGAAGCGCTGGATCGGCGTCGCGGCGCCAAGCCGCACGCGCGTATCGTTCACGCTGCGCGCGCGTAATTCGGGAATCCGCGACACATCGATCAGCGTCGGAATATGCACGTCGCCCGCGCGGCCCTCGCGCGCCCAGGGCAGGAGATCGGTGGCCCCGGCGATAAGGCGATAGCGCCCGCGATGCGCGTCGATCAGATCGAACGCTTCGTCGAGCGTCGTCGGTGTCTGATATGCGTCGCAGAAAAGCATCGTGTCTGGTCTTGCTCCATTCACCCTCTCCCCTTGAGGGAGAGGGTGGCGAGAACCGTCAGGTCCGTGCCGGGTGAGGGGTGAGGGAAAGACTGCGCCCCTCACCCGCCGCGCCGCCTTCGGCGTCTTGGCACCCTCTTCCTCAAGGGGAGAGGGAAGAACGTTTGCCGCTTGCGCGGCTTCTCTTATTCCGCCGCGATCTTCTGCGCGGCTCCGGGCTTCATCTTCACCACCACCTTGATCGCATCTTCCACGCGATCCTTGGCGTAGCGGATCGCGGTCGGCAGATCCTCCAGCGGGAAGGTGTGGGTGTGGATCTTGGTGGCGTCGAAGCGCTTCTGCTTCATGAACGCTTCGGCACGGTGCGTGGCGGTCTTGCCCTCGCCGCGGATGCCGTAAATGTAGATGTTGTTGCGGACGATATGCGCGATATCGACCGGCGCCTCGCCATGCGGGAAAGCCGCGAGGCAGACTTTGCCGCCGCGATTGACCATCTTCAGCGCTTCGTTGACGGCATTCGGCGCCGCGGAGCATTCGACCACATAATCGACGCCCTTGCCGCCATTGGCATCCTTCACCGCCTGCACGACATCATTCACCTTGCGGATGTTAATGACGTGATCGGCGCCGAGCTCCTTGCCGATCTGCAGACGATTGTCGCGCGTGCCGGTAAGAATCACAGGCTGCGCACCCATCGCTTTCGCGACCGCAACGCCAAGCAGGCCGATCGGACCGGGGCCGGTCACGACAACGCTCTCGCCCGCGACCAGGCCGCCGAGTTCGGTCAGGCCATACATCGC
Organism: Pseudorhodoplanes sp.; assembly: GCF_035565795.1. Classification (GTDB taxonomy): domain Bacteria; phylum Pseudomonadota; class Alphaproteobacteria; order Rhizobiales; family Xanthobacteraceae; genus Pseudorhodoplanes. The sequence continues at coordinate 24,173 of NZ_DATMRV010000131.1, read as the reverse complement.
GGTGCCCGCGGTGACGACCAAGGTCGCCTCCTCGTCCGACATGTCGTCGGGGATCGCGACCAGCGTGTTGATGTGATTGACCTGGTACTGGCAGAAGCCGCCATCAGTCGTGAAGCCATTGGCGCGGTGACCCTTGTCGACGTCACCGTAGTTCAGGCCGTAATTGTGGCACGAGGTATACATGCCCTCGCGGCAGCGCTTGCACTGACCACAGCCCGCATGAATCTCGACCGTCACACGCTGGCCGATTTTGTATTCGTCGACGCCCGGTCCCAGCGCGACGACCGTGCCCATATATTCGTGGCCCGGCGTGAAGTTCTTGTTGTGCGGCATGCCGCCTTCGATCATCGCGGGCGGGCCGTGATAGATGATTTCGAGATCGGTGGCGCAGATCGCGACCGCATCGATGCGGACCAGCACCTCGGCCTTCTTCGGTGTCGGCACGGCCTTGTCGATCAGCTTGAGCTCGCCGGGATCACCCAGCACCCAAGCCTTCATCATGTCCGGGATCGGAAAGTCCTTGCTGGTTTTCACGCCCGCAGGTGCGTACATCGCCCACACTCCGTTGAGAAAGGTCGTATCGGTTACGCGTTGGCGACAGCCGGTTTCATCGCACCGGGCTCGCCAAGTTCGGCCGAAAGAGCATTCGCCGCCGCGATCACTTCCTGACGCATCAGGTCGAGATGCTGTTCCGTCGCGCGCATGGCCGGCGCCGACGCGGAGATTGCGCCGACGACCGCGCCGGAATGGTCGCGGATCGCCGAGCCGACGCAGATCACGCCCGGCTGGAATTCCTCGCGGTCCATCGCATGGCCGTTGCGGCGCACATGACGCAGCTCTTCGATCAGCGTCGCAAAATCGACGATGGTCTTGTCGGTAAAACGCTTCATGTCGGTCGGCGACACCATGCGGCGGATCTGTTCCTCCGGCAGCCACGCGATCATTGCCTTGCCGGTTGCCGTCGCATGCGGCGCATCGCTGCGGCCAACCATTCCGGTATCGACGCGAACGGCATGACGCGCCTCACGCTTCACCAGCGTGACGATGGTGTCGGCCTGCAGGACGGCGAGATGCACCGTCTCTCCGGTGACCTGATTGATGCGATCGATATACGCCTGCGCCTTGCGCGGCAGATCGACCTGCCGAAGACAGGCATGGCCGAGATAGAGCACGCGCGCGCCAAGAGCGTAGGAGCGCCGGCCGGGCACTTTCGCGACATAGCCCCAATTCACCAGCGTCGAGAGCAGGTGATGGCACGTGGAGACATTGAGTTGGGTGCGTCGCGACAGGTCGGTAAGCGATGCTTCACCGCCGGCTTCGGCGAGCGCTTCGAGAAGCGAGAGCGCCCGATCGACGGACTGGATGCTGCCTCGATGCGGCGACTTCGCGCTGCCGTTCGAAGTCTTGACGCTCCCGTTCGGTGCGACGGGAGCAAACGGAATCTGGCTGACGGCTGAAGCTGAATCAGACACGGCGTTCCCTCGAGCGGCTTGTTTTTTAGTTGCTCAAAGAAAACGGCGCGTCGGCAGCGGAGTCAAGGCATTTTCGAGATGGTAAATTCCATTTTCGTTATATGAAACAATGTCGCTAGCGGCCTACCTGCCAAAGCATCTCAGCGCCATAGATGGTACCTGCCTCCTCCATCATCGGCGCAACGGCGCGCACGAAGGCCTCGTGCTCTTCCGCCGTCAGTTCCTCGATCCGGCAGCCCTGCGCTTCGATCGCCCGGCGCGCGTCAAGTTCTTCCTCCACCGCGAGCGCGCGCTGGAAGGTCACCGCCTCCGCCGCGGCGCGCCGCATCGCATCTTGAAGCGGCGCGGGCCAGGCATCGAACTGCGCGCGGCAAATGAAGATGGGCCGCGAAATGTAGAAGTGGCCGGTGAGCGTATGGAAGGGATGATACTTGTGCGCGCCGTAGGTCACGGTATTGGCGAGCGGATTTTCCTGCGCATCGATGGTGCCTGCGACGATCATTTCCAGCGCTTCGGTGAGATCGAGACGCTGCGGCACCGCGCCGAGCAGCGCGAAAGTGCGCTTCTGAATTTCGCTCGGCAGCACCCGGATGGTCATGCCGGCGAGATCGGCAGGACTGCGCACCGGCCGCACGTGATTGGAGATATGACGGAAGCCGTTCTCAAACCACCCGACGATACGGTAACCGACCTTGTCCTCGATCGCCTGCGCGAGCCGGGCACCGAGCGCACCATCCATTGCGCCACGCGCCTGATCCCTGTTCGCAAACAGGAAGGGAAGATCGACGAAGCCCAGCTCGGGCACGCGATCGGTCAGATAGCTCGACGATTGATAGCCGAGCGAAAGCACGCCGGACTCGACCAGCCAGAGGATGTCCTCGGAGCGATAGCCGAAATCCATGATGTTCCAGACATACTTGATGTCGACCTGATCGCCGAATTCGCTAGTCAGCCGATCGCCGATGAATTTCAGCGCCTTGCTGAAGCCGGTCGTCGCCGGACCATAGCCGCCCATGCGGATCTGGATTGCGTTCGCTTTGCTCATGATGAAAAGGCCTGTTACGTTGCGAGCCCACCCCGCATCGATGATCGAACACCCGTATCTGCAATCATGGCAGCACCGCAATCCTTCAAAATGGCCGGCGTGATCGGCTGGCCTGTCGCACAGTCGCGTTCGCCGGTGCTGCACGGGCACTGGCTTTCACAGTATCGCATCAAGGGCGCGTATCTCCCCCTGCCGGTGCAGCCGGAGGCGTTGCCGGACGCGATCCGCGGCCTGCGTGCACTCGGTTTCTCGGGTTGCAACGTGACGATCCCGCACAAGCTCGGTGTGTTGAAACTGGTCGACCAGGTCGATCCGGTGGCGGCGCGGATCGGCGCGGTGAATACGGTCGTGGTTCAGGACGACGGCACGCTGTCCGGTTTCAACACCGACGCCTACGGCTTTCTCGCCAGCCTGCGGGATGTGCGGGACGATTTCAAAGCCGGCTCCGGTCCGATCGTCATTCTCGGTGCGGGTGGCGCGGCGCGCGCTGTGGCGGTTGCGCTGCTCGATGACGGCGCGAAGGAGATCCGTCTCGCCAATCGTACGACGGAACGGGCGGAGGAGCTTTCGCGCATCGATCCGTCACGCATCAAGGTGGTCGCATGGGACAAACGCAACGATGCGCTTGCCGGCGCGGCGCTGCTCGTCAACACCACGAGCCAGGGCATGGTCGGCTATCCGCCGCTCGATGTTTCGCTGGACGCGCTGCCGAAGACCGCAATGGTGTCGGACATCGTCTATAATCCGCTGGAAACACCGCTGCTGGCCGCGGCGCGCAAGCGTGGCAATACCGCAGTCGACGGCCTCGGCATGCTACTGCATCAGGCCGTACCGGCCTTCGAGGCATTTTACGGCGTCCACCCTGCCGTCTCGAACGAATTGCGCCGCGCGGTGGAAGCGACGCTGTAGGCCTGACACGCGAAGGCGGATCAAGCCTCGCAATCAGTGCGCGGGAACAGCCCTTCGCCCCTTCCACCACGCCCGCAGCTTCGCCATCTTCGCGATCCGCCATTCGGCGCCATTGGCGATCAGCATCAACGCCGCAGGAGTGACGATCAGCGTCAGCACCGTTGCGAAGCCGAGGCCGAACACAATCGCGGTCGAAAGCGAGATCCACCATTGCGTGGCCGGCGCACCGATCGTCACCTCGCGCAGGATGAAGTCGAGATTGACGCCGAACGCGATCGGCAACACGCCGAGAATCGCGGTGACGGCCGTCAACACGACTGGCCGTGCGCGTTCGCGGCAGGTTTCGAGGATCGCCTCATAGGCCGCCATGCCCTCGTGCCTCAGCCTGTCATAGGTGTCGATCAGCACGATGTTGTTGTTCACGATCACGCCCGCATTCGCGATGATGCCGATGCCGGTCATCACCACGCCGAAAGGCTGACCCATCACCATCAGGCCGATCAGTACGCCGATGGTCGAAAGGATAACCGCACTCAGCACCAGCAGCACCGACGTCAGCCTGTTGAATTGCGCGAGCAGGATCGCGAAGATCAGGAAGATCGCAGTGCCGAACGCTTTCATCAGGAAGGCGCCAGCCTTCTCGCGCTCTTCGTCTTCGCCCTTCAGCTTCCAGGTGACACCGGCGCCGAGATCGGTCTTCGCCAGTTCGGCTGCGATCGCCTGCTGCACGACGGCGCTCTGCACGCCCTCGGCCACGTTGGCCGACACCGTGATCACGCGATTGCCGGCGACGCGATTGATGTAGCCAACGCGCTGCGCCGGCATCCGATGCACGAAATTGCCGATCGGCACTTGCCCGGCCTGGGTCTGCACACGCAATTCGTCGATCTGGTCGAGGCTGCGGCGGTCATTCGGGAAGCGCACGAGAATGTCGACGGCCTTGTCGGACTCGGCCGGGCGATATTCGGTGACCTTCACGCCGTTGGTGACAAGCTGAACCGCAGTGCCGACCGTGTTCGGGCTGGCGGTGTACTTGGCCGCCTCCGCCTTATCGACATCGATCTTCCAGTCGATGCCCGGAAGCGGCAGGCCGTCGTCGAGATCGCGGATGTCGGGGTGTTGCGACAGGATGCCCGCGACCTTCTTCGCGACATCCGGCAGAACATCCGGATTGAGCGCACCGATCTGCACCTGCACCGGCTTGCCGGTCGGCGGACCGGCGCGCGGCGCAGTGACTTCGACCAGAATGCCGGGAATGTCCGCGGTCTTCGCGCGGATCGCATCCATGATCTTGCTGGCCGGATCGCGGCTCTGCCAGTCGCCGAACTCGAACTGGATCACGCCGATCGTGTCTTCCGTGATCTCGCTCATGCCACGCGGCTGCTCGCCGACGCGGGTATAGACCGTGCTCAGGCCGGAGAATTGCAGCACGCGCTTCTCGACTTCGGCGAGGATTCGATCCTTTTCGTCGAGCGAGATATTGCCGCGCGCATGCACGATCACCTGGCCGTAATCCGGCTCGACGCTGGGGAAGAACTCGACGCCCTTGCCGAATTTCCCATAGGCTATCGTGACTGCAACCAGCAGCATAAAGGCCAGCGACAGTGTCGCACCGGGATAGCGCAATGCAAGCTTGACCGTGCGCATATACGGCCCGCGGTCGTTGACGCGCTCATCATGCGGAACAGGCGCGGCCTTGCCGAGCAAGGCGCCGAGCGTCGGCGTGAAGAACAGCGCCACCACCAGCGACGCCGACAATGTCGCGATCAGGGTGATCGGCATGTATTTCATGAACTGCCCGACCACACCCGGCCAGAACAGGAGCGGCGAGAAAGCCGCCACGCGGGTCGCGGTCGCGGCGATCACCGGCCCCGACATCCGCTTGGCCGCGAGTGCATAGGCCTCCTTTGGCGGCATGCCCTCGGACATCCGCCGTTCGGCAAATTCGGAGACGATCAGCGCGTCGTCGACCAGCATACCGACCGCCAGAATGAGCGAGAACAGCACCACGATGTTGATCGTGAGCCCCGCGAGCTGCAGGCCCAGCACGCCCGCAAGGAAGGATGCGGGGATCGCGATGCCGATGAACAGCGAGGCGCGGAATCCGAGTGCGAACAGAATGATCACGGCGACGAGCAGCGTTGCGGTCGCGACCGAGTTCTGAAGATCCGCCAGCATCTGACGGATCACCTTCGACTTGTCCTGGGTGTATCTGACCTCGACCGCGCTGGGCCATGTCGCCTTCATCTTCTCGACCGCGGCCTTCACGCCGTCGACCGTCTCGATCAGGTTTGCGCCGGTTCGCTTCGAGACCTCGATGGTCATCGCCGAGCGGCCATTGACGCGCGTGACGGACGTCCTGTCCTTGAAGGTCGGTTTCACCTGCGCGACATCGCCGACCGTAATGGCGGCGCCTGACGTCGCCGCGACCGGCACCTTCAGCACATCCTGCGGCTTTTCGATCAGGCCCGGCACCTTCACCGCGAAGCGCCCGGTGCTGCCTTCGAGAGCACCCGCCGCGATCAGGCTGTTGGACGCGTTCACCGTCCCGATAAGCTGGTCGAGCGAGACCCCGTAGCTCTTCAGCAGCATCGGCTCGACGATGATCTCGACCGCTTCGTCGCGCGAACCGCGCAGCTCGGCCGACAGCACGCCCGGCACCTGCTCGATGATATTCTTCGCGTTGCGCGCGATGCGCAGCATCGAGCGCTCCGGCATGTCGCCGGACAGCGCAACGACCAGCACGGGATAAAGCGAGAGGTTGACCTCGGTGACCACCGGCTCGTCGGCGTCGCGCGGCAGATCGCGCTTGGCCTGATCGACCTTGGCGCGCACGTCCGCCAGCGCCGCCTTTGAATCGAAGCCGGCCTCGAATTCAAGCAACACGTAGCCGCCGCCTTCATAGGCGGTGGAGCGCATCTCCTTCACGTTGCCGACGGATTTGAGCTGCGTCTCGACCGGACGCAGCAGCAGACGCTCTGCGTCTTCCGGCGAGATGCCGCGCTGGGTGATCTGTGTGTAGATGATCGGGATCTTGACGTCCGGCTCGGACTCCTTCGGGATCGTGCGATAGGACACAAAGCCCGCGAGCAGCAGGAAGATCAGCGTCGCGATCGTCAGCCGCGAATGGCTGATGGCGTAATCGATAAGCTTGAACATACGTCTTCTATCCAACCAGCTGCCACGGGCGCCGCGCTTTTTCCCTCTCCCCGCAAAAGAAGAGAGGTGAAAGTGTTATTGCGCCGAACCAATCGCCACTTCGGCGGGCACGGCGACGACCTTCTGACCTTCGCGCACGAAATCCTGACCCTGCACGATCACGCGCGCGCCATCCGGAATGCCGGAAACCCACATGTGATTCTGGTCGTCCTCGACCACACTGATCGGAACGAAATCGACCTTGGTCTCGCCATTGACGACGCGCACGCCGAGATCCCCCGACGACGAGAAGGTCAGCGCCGAACGCGGCACCCGCGCCGCGGGCACCGGCGCCATCGGGATCGCGACCTCGGCGGTGATGCCATCCGGGATAGCGCCGTCAGGATTCTTCATCTCGATATCGACGCGATAGGTGCGGGTGGTCTGGCTCGCAATCGGCGCAATGTAGCGGATGCGGCCGGACGCCTTTTGCCCGGTGACCAGCCGAACCTCGACCTCGTCGCCGATCTTCAGGCCGCGGAGACGCCGCTCCGACACCTCGACGACGGCGAGCATCGGATCGAGCGACACCATTTGTGCAACCGGCGCGCCCATCATTGCGAGGGCGGCGCCGCCGACCTCTGCGTTGTCGGTGATGATACCGTCCCACGGCGCGCGCAGAACGCCGCGATCGCGCTCGGCCGTGGCGGCCGCCAGCGCGGCCTCGGCCGACTTGAACTGCGACTCGAGATTTACGGCCTCGAGTTTCGGCATCATGCCGCCTTCTATCAGCTTGCGACGCGCTTCGAGCTCGGCCTTGCGCTGATTGAACAGCGCGGTGGCCTGCGCGACCTGAGCCTCGCGTGCGTCGTCGGACAGCACCGCGATGATGTCGCCCTTCTTCACATGCATGCCGCGCTTCACCCGCATCTCGGAGAGCACGCCGCCGGTCCGCGCGGTGATGGTCACCTTCTTGTCGGCCTCGGTGCGACCGGACAGCGTCAGCTTGCGTGCGTGCGGCGCGACCTTGGTCTCCGCAACAGCGACGCGAAACAGCTTCGCCTCGCCCGCATCGGGGCGCACGGCCGCGCGGCTTTGCGCGGATTCATGCGGCACCAGATGCCCCGAAGCGACCCATGCAACCGCTCCGACCACAAGGCCAATGGCTACGATGCGGCTAGCTTTCATTGCTTTTCTCCCGCGCGCACAGCGCTCGTCCATTCCGGACTGTTCTGTCCCTTGCCGCGTTCAAGCAGCATGTATCTCATCACATCGAAGAACATCGGCAGTGCGGCCTCTGCATCGAAATTCGGATCGACTGCACGCCGCCACCACACGCCGTCGGCGATGATCATCAGCATCTCAACGACCGGGCCGATATCGGCGTCGCGCGATATGTCACCGCGCGCCTGCGCGCTTTGCAGCATGGTGATGAGCCGATCTTTCACGTCGGCGTCGAATTCGTTCATGATTTTCGAGATCGTCGGATTGCGACGGCTCTCGGACATGATCTCCGCACAAAGTCCGACCTCCTCGGCCGTGCGCCCGACGAAATGGTGGCGCGCCATGGCGGCAAGGGTCGCGAAGAAGTCGGTGGAGAATTGCGAGCTGGCGAGCTGCGACGCCACTTCGGCACGGTCGCGCTCGGCGATCCCGGCGATGATCGCTTCCTTGGACGGGAAGTAACGATAGACGTTGCCAGGGCTCATCCCGGCCTCGGCGCAGATCTGCTGCATCGAGGTCTGATGGAAGCCGGCCCGGACAAAGCAGCGCCGGGCAGCGTCAAGAATCTCCGACCGCCGGTCGGAATGCAATTGGGCGTTGGCCTGGCGCACGATATCCCCCCGCTCCAAACAGGAGCGTCACATTATTGCAATGCAGCATAAAGCGAATGAATGTTCGCTCCATATTCAGATGAAAGTTGGCAACTCAATGGCGGACCGCAATTTCGACCCGTGAAAGTTATTGATCGGCGTTCACGGCCAGACCGATGGGTACCGCTCGGCCAATGGCCCAGTCCGGTCGGCCGGCGGCCGAACAGTGCGCCGAACCGGCTTGCGGACACGCGCTCGTCATCACCCGGCCGCGGTCGTTCGTCTAGATTCGCGCGGGCGCGACAGCTCACTTGGGGATCGGAGACAAAATCTTATGAGTCGTACAACGCTAGGGGCGGCAATCCTGACACTTGCCGCAACCCTGCCGGCGGGCCTGTCGCCCGCGTCGGCCGCAGAGCTTCCGCTCAAGCAGGTCATCCTGTCGAATTCCGGCCTCGCCCAGTTCACGCATGCCGGCTCCGTCACCGGCAATTCCACGGTTGAACTCGCCGTCCGGCTCGATCAGGTCGATGACGTCCTGAAGAGCCTCACCATCTTCGACCGCGCCGGCGCTGTCGGCACCGTCAGCCTGCCAGGCAAGACACCGCTGCCCGAGTTGTTCCGCGACCTGCCCTTCGGGCCGGAGGCGTTGAATTCGTCGCCAGACCTTCTCAACGCGCTGACCGGCAGCGAAATCGAGATCTCGGGCCCGGTCACCGCCAAAGGCCGCGTATTCCGGGTTGTCCGCGAACAGGTGGCATTACCGAATAACGGCGGCACCACCTCGCGGCATCGGCTCACGCTGATGACGCCGGCCGGCCTGACACAGGCGATCCTTGAAGAAGTCACCGAACTGCGTTTCGTCGACCCGCAGACGCGCCAGCAGGTCGAACGGCTGCTCGCGGGCCTGATCGAAAATCGCGCCAAGGAGCGGCGCACCGTGTCGGTCGGCTTCCTTGGGGACGGCACGCGTGATGCCGCCATCAGTTATGTGGTCGGCGCACCGGTCTGGAAGACGGCCTACCGGCTTGTCCTGCCGAAAGACGGTGATAAAGCGCGCCTGCAGGGCTGGGCCGTGATCGAAAACCTGACCGGCGGCGACTGGAAGGATGTCGATCTGACCCTCGTGTCCGGCAATCCGGTCGCGTTGCGCCAGCCGCTCTACACTGCATTGTTCGCAAACCGGCCGGAAGTCCCGGTCTCGACAACGACTCCCGTCGTCCCCCGCCGCGACGATGTGCAGGAGAAGGCCGCACCGCCTTCGCCGCAGGCGCAGTTCCGTTCCGATCAGGTGGCCGGCGCGCTCGCAAGAGAGAAGCTGGCGCGGCAGATGGCCGTTGCACCGGCCAGCGTCGCGGCTCCCGCGCCGATCACCGCGGCGCCCGCTGCGGCAGCGGCCAATGCAGCGGCGGCTCAAGAAGCGTCAACGCAATTGCTGTATCGCTTCCCCGCGAAACTTTCGCTTGCGACAGGACACACGATGATGGTGCCGTTCGTCGACCGCGACATCTCGATCGCGCGCATCTGGCTTTATCAGCCGGATATCTCGCCAAGCCGGCCGATGGCCGCGGTTCGCGTCAAGAATGACGGCGACACTGCGCTACCGGCGGGCCTTGTCACCGCGTTCGACAGATCGGCCGACGGAAGCACCAGTTTCGTGGGCGACGCGTTGCTCCCGCTGACGCCGAAGGATGCAACCCGGCTCGCAACCTTCGCGCTCGACACCAAGACCGCGATCCGACGGCACGACAAGGGCATGGTACAGACCTCGCTCGGCAAGGCGCTGAACGGAACGCTGACTGTGCAAACGCGGTCAACGCGTACAATAGATTACGAGGTCACGACACCGCCGGACGAAGATCGCGAGATCGTTGTCGAGGAGGAGCGCGTCTCGGGATGGACGCCGGTCGCGGGCGCCAGGAACATCGAGGAGACGCCGACGCGCTATCGGCACACGATCTCTGCACAGAAGGGCAAGATCACGAAGGCGAGCTTCACGACCGAGCACCTCGACAGCGAGCGGATCGCGCTCGCCGACCTCGATGTCGATGATATTCTGGTCAGGATCAGCGGCCTCCAGAATGAAAGCCCGGTGCTGAAGGCTGTGGTCGCGAAGCTCACCACCCTGGTCGAAGAGATGAACCGTGCGAAGGTCCAGCGCGGGCAACTCGAAAACGAGCGCGAGCGCATCGTCCGCGATCAGGATCGCGTGCGCAGCAACCTGCAATCCGTCGGACAGAATTCCGATCTCGGCCGGCGCTATCTCGCCACGCTGAAATCGCAGGAAGACCGCCTGGTAGAAATCGGCAATGCCGATGCGAAGCTCGAGAAGGAGATCGACGCCAAGACGAAGGCTGCGCAGGATGCCGTGAGGCAGCTGACCTTGTAACCTTCGGTGAGTCCGGGACGCGGCGCAGCGGTTGTCCCGGACTGACTGTCAGGATTGAGCCCTTCCCCTGATCTCGTCCACCGCCGCGAGAATGCGGTCCGGTGTCGTCGGCGCGTCGATCTTCGGCGCGAGCCGGTAATCCGACAGCGACGAGATCGCATCGCGCACCGCGAGCCAGACCGACAGTGCGAGCATCAGCGGCGGCTCGCCAACCGCCTTTGAGCGGAAGATCGTTTCCTCGTTGTTCGGCGCGTTCTGAAGGATGCGCGCGTTGAAGACCGGCGGCACATCGCGGCTGCCGGGAATCTTGTAGGTCGAGGGCCCGTGCGTGCGCAGCTTGCCCTTGCCATCCCAGACCAGCTCTTCGGTCGTCAGCCAGCCCATGCCTTGCACGAACGCGCCTTCGATCTGGCCTAGATCGATCGCCGGATTGAGGGAGTCACCGCAATCCTGCAGAAGCTCGGCGCGCAGCACGCGCATCTCGCCGGTCAGCGTGTCGATCGCGACCTCGGCCGCGGCAACGCCATACGTAAAGTAATAGAACGGCCGGCCGCTGCTGGTGGTGAAGTCCCAATGGATCTTCGGCGTGCGATAGAAGCCGGTCGCCGACAGCGAGACACGCTTCTCCCATGACAGCGCCGCGAGTTCCCTGAACGACATCGAGCGGTTGCCCGCATAGATCCGGTTCGACGAGAAGACGATCTCGCCCTTCGGCACATTGAACTGCTCGGCCGCGACGTCGGCCATGCGATCCTTGATCTGATCGGCGGCATTCTTCGCGGCCATGCCATTGAGATCGGAGCCGGACGATGCCGCGGTCGGCGACGTGTTCGGCACCTTTCCGGTCGTGGTCGCGGTGATCTTGATATTGTCGATGTCGATCTGGAACGTCTCGGCCACCACCTGCGCGACCTTGATGAACAGGCCCTGGCCCATCTCGGTGCCGCCGTGGTTCAGCGTCACGCTTCCGTCCATATAGACATGCACGAGCGCGCCGGCCTGGTTGAGCGCCGGCCGGTTGAACGAGATGCCGAACTTCACCGGCATCGTCGCCAGGCCCTTCTTCACGATCGGGCTGGTCCGGTTGAATGCGATCACGCTATCGCGCCAGCCCCTCAGGTCGACGTCGCGATCGAACTCGTCGATGACCTTTTCGATGATGTTGTCTTCGACCGTCATGCCGTAGGGCGTGACATTGTCGCGGCCATGTCTGTAGAAGTTGCGCTTGCGGACCTCTTCCAGCGGCTTGCCGAGATGCCGCGCGACCGCGTCGATGATGGTCTCGATCGCGAACATGCCCTGCGGCCCGCCATAGCCGCGAAACGCCGTGTTCGACACCGTGTTGGTCTTGCAGGGCAGGCCGCGGAAGCGCAGCGCCGGCAGCCAGTAGCAATTGTCGGAATGGCACAGCGCGCGCGTCAGCACCGCGGGCGTATGATCGGCGACGTGTCCGCCATTCGCGGCGAGGAGCAGATCGAGCCCCTTGATCGCGCCATCGTCGTCGAAGCCGACATCGTAGCGCACATAGAACGGATGCCGCTTGCCGGTCGCGCGCATGTCGTCGTCGCGCGGCAGCCGCAGCTTCACCGGTTTTCGCGTCTTCCAGGCGAGCAGCGCGGCGACGCCGGCGATGATGGTCGGCTGGCTTTCCTTGCCGCCGAAGCCGCCGCCCATGCGCCGCACCTCGACCGTCACCGCATTGAACGGGATGCCGAGCACGTGCGCGACACCGTGCTGTACCTCGGTCGGATGCTGCGTGGACGAGAACACATGGATATCGCGATTGCCTTCGCCAGGCGTTGCGATCGCGATCTGACCCTCGAGATAGAAATGGTCTTGCCCGCCGCATCGCACCTCGCCCTGCAGGCGATGCCGGGCGGATTTCAGTGCGGCGTCGATATCGCCGCGATCCATCTTCTGGACCGGGGCGACATACATCTCCTTCGCCAACGCTTCCTCGACCGACAGGACAGCCGGCAGCACTTCGTATTCGACCTTAACGAGCTTTGCGGCGGCACGTGCCTGATCAAGCGTCGCGGCGGCGATCCCGGCCACGATCTGCCCTTCGTGCTCGACAAAGCCCGCGGCAAGAAGCGGCTCATCGGTCCGGATCGGGGCGATGTCATTCTTGCCGGGGATGTCGGCTGCGGTGACGACGGATGCAACGCCATCCGCTGCGAGCGCAGCCGATACGTCGATCGACAGGATGCGCGCATGCGGATGCGGCGAGAGCACAAGCGCAGCCTCGAGCGTGCCGGACACCGCGGGGATATCGTCGAGATAGAGTGCCTGACCGTTCACATGCCCTGCCGCCGAGTCATGGCGAACCGAGGCATGCACGCCACCGCGGATGCGGGACAGAGGTGCGTTCATAGCTGCCACACTCCCGTTTGCTCGCCCCCTGTGGTTTCAATCTGCAGCCGGCGGATCAGATTCGCCGCAGCCCGCAGCCGATAGGCATCGGTGCCGCGGTGATCGGTCATCGGCTGGAAGTCCTGCGCGATCAATGCATCGACGTCGCGCAAGGTTTCGGCCGTCCAGGGCTTGCCGGTGATGGCGGCCTCGACATGCCTCGCACGCGCCGTGGTGGCGGCCATGCCACCATAGGCGGCGCGCAGTTCCGCAACTGTGCCGCCTTCAAGACGGAGACGATAGGCGCCGATCACGGTCGAGATATCCTGATCGAACCGCTTCGACAGCTTATACGTCGTGAACGTCGTGCCGTCCTTCAGCAGGGGAATTTCGATCGCTGCGATGACCTCGTCCTTTTCCATCGCCGTCTTGCGATAGCTCAGGATGAATGCGTCGGCCTTCACACCGCGAATGCCCCGCTTCGAGCGCAGCATGATCGTCGCATCGAGCGCCATCAGGCAGGGGATGGTGTCGCCGATCGGCGACGCATTGGCGATGTTCGCGGCCAGTGTGCCGATATTGCGGATCTGCCGCGAGCCGATGCGGCGCACCAGATCGGCGAACGAAGGAAAATGCTTGTCGAGGAACGGCAGCGCCTTTGTGTAGGTGACGCCACCGCCGATAGTGAGCTTGCCGCCGGCGTCCGAAATCGCACGCAACTCGCTGACCCACTGCGTCGAGATTACGACCGGAAAGGTCTCGCGGTCCTTGGAAACACGGATGCCGAGATCCGTCCCGCCGCCAAGCACGTATGCGTCGGGATACCTGGACTTCGCTTCGACCAGTTCGTCGAGGCTGCGCGGCGCGAGATAGAGCTGCGAGCCCTGCCGATATTCCGATGCAGCCTCGCCCGCACGATCGGCAAATCCGCATCCGGGCGGATCGGCGCGCATGGTCTTGCAGGCTTCCACGATCGGACGATAGCCGGTGCAGCGGCAGAGGTTTCCGGCGAGCGCCTCATGGATGGTTTCGTCGTTACGCGGCTCGCCGCCAAGATCCTTGGTTTCATGGGCGAAGGCGAACATCGCCATTGCGAAGCCGGGCGTGCAGAAGCCGCATTGCGTGGCATCGGCGTCGACCAGACTCTGCTGGACCGAGTGCAGGGTTCCGTCCGGCTGGGCCAGCCCTTCCACGGTGATGACCGGAAGGCCGTCGACCTGCGGAACCAGCACGAGACAGGAATTGACGGCGCGCCACGCCAGACGCCCATCGGCCTGCGGCAGTCCGACCACCACAGTGCAGGCGCCGCAGTCGCCCTCGGCGCAGCCTTCCTTGGTGCCGGTCAGCCGCGCATTCAGCCGCAGATAGTCCAGAAGCGTCGTAGTCGGAGATATACTGTTCTCCGTGCGCCAGCGACCGTTCAGTTGGAAACGAAGGTCCGACATTCCTGTAAACTCACAAAGCTGCGCGGCACGGTAGCGCATCCGTGCGTGCCGGCAATGCCCGGGCGCCGGGCGGCTACCGAACGCCCATGCTAAGGCTCTTTCAGCAATTGATCTGCATTCTTTTGGAGCATGTCGATGACGCGAAATGCCTCGCGTTGCGACACACCGGCGAGCAGGCGCTTCTGCCGCGCATGCGCGACCGGCTCGAACTCGCGCGTCAGGGCAAGCCCGGCGGGCGTCAGCCGGATCAGGGCCATCCGCTGATCGGTCGGGTGCGCCTCCCGGCTGACCAGTCCGCGGTCCAGCAGGCTCGCCACCGAGCGGCTCACCCACGCCTTGTCGATCCGTCCGACCCGGCTGAGATCGGCGATCGTAAGAGGCTGCAGATCGCGCAAGGCGATCATCGCCCGCAACTCGGAATTATTGAGCCCGAACTGCTTCTCGTAAACCAGAGTGGCGGCCCGGCTGATCGTGTCGGCGAGATGGATCAGCTTGAAGGCCACCAGACCCGTCAGAGGCGTCGGTGCTGACGTCGGCTTTTCACGCCGGTGCGCAGCCTTCTTGCGCGCCATGGAGTGTCTCCTGAATCGGCTTTTTTTCATCGCATGGCCGGACGGCACAGGCAATCACCCGAGGCCGGGACAAATCCGGCTATCGTTGCCGGGACATCGTTGTCTTGACAACGATGTGGATGGACCGGTAGGCCTTGTCCGGTCAGCGGGAGTGCCGGGCAATGAAATATGCGATCTTCGATCACATGGATGGGGCAGGGACTCCGCTGCACCAGCAATACGAAGACCGCCTGAACTTCATATCGCTCTGCGACCGGCTGGGCTTCTATTGCTATCACCTCGCTGAGCATCACGGCACGCCGCTCGGCTTCGCACCCTCTCCCGGCATCTTCCTGGCGTCGGCGGCCCAGCGTTCGAAGCGCATGCGGCTCGGTCCGCTGTTGTTCGTCCTGCCGATCTATCACCCGGTCCGCGCCTATGAAGAAATCTGCATGCTCGATCAGCTCAGCGGCGGCCGGCTGGAACTGGGCCTCGGCCGCGGCTCGATGCCCTACGAAATTGCGATGTATGGCGAAGATCCCGCCACAACGCAGGCGCGCTATCTCGAGAATTTCGAGATCATCCGGCAAGCCTTCACGCAGGATGAGGTGAGCTTCACCGGCAAGCACATCACCATCAAGCGGTTCCCGGTTCGCATTCATCCGCTCCAGCGGCCGCATCCGCCACTATGGTACGCAACGACCAAGCCGGACAGCGCCGACTGGGCCGCCGAAACCGGCGCCAACATCATGATGCTCGGCCTGATCGACAACGCCCGCAACGTGGCGCAGCGTTACCGCGCGGCATGGACCCGGCTTGGCCGCGACCCGGGCGCGCTACCCAATATCGGGATCACGCGCCATGTGGTTGTTGCGGATACCGATGCCGAAGCGGTGGCAATCGGACGCCGGGCCTACCGGCCCTGGCGCGACGCGATGGAGATGCTCTGGAAGGAAGCCGGCACTCCATTCCCCATCGGGCACGTCTATCCGGACACGTTCGACGAACTGCTGAAGCTCGGAAACGGCGCCGCCGGGTCTCCGCAAACCGTCCGGGAGATTCTGGACGCACAGGCGAAGCATGCCGGGCTGAACTATTTTGCGTGCCAGATCTATTTCGGGGACATGACGCGCGATGAAGCGTCGCATTCGGCGTCCCTGTTTGCCGAACATGTCATCGGTGCGCACAAGACAGAGCAGCCTGAAAAACTGCGCGGCGACCTTGAAGCGACGTCATCCCGCTAGGACCGCAACGCATGATTATCTCGCTATCCGCCGGGAAACATGAACTTCTCGAAAGGAACGACTACGGGCGCCTCTCCTTGCGCGCGCCATCGGGATGGAGCTCCGCCGAGATCGAGGGCGGCCTGCCATTCAAGGTGGAGTGCACGACAGATCACATCTGGATCAAGGAGTCGGACTTGCGCGTCTTGGCGCAGATCCCGGCAACGGCGTCCGATCCAATCTCCGGGATGCTCGAGAAAGCCCGGAAATACGGCTTCTACAACGACGCCACCGGCACCGTTCGCGTGCACATCGAATATTATTGACGATGATAGACGCGCTGCAGCACGGAACGTTTGGACCGCAGAACTCCCACCGTTCACCAAGGCCGTCGCATTGGGCATCCCAATTGCCGCATCCCGGTGCGATTCATTGACCAGTTGAGCGCCTGCCGATAGTGTCCGGCCAACGCAAATATTGGCGTGAAAAGATTAAAGGCTTCAGGAGGATAAGCGATGAATAGACGTGTGTTTGGATTGTCGGCTGTTGCCGCCGCCGCGTTGTTTGCAAGTGCCGCACACGCGCAGCAAGGCCCGATCAAGATCGGCCTCATCATGCCGTATTCCGGTCAGTTCGCCGACGCTGCGGCGCAGATGGACAACGCGATCAAGCTGTTCGTGAAACAGAACGGCGACACCGTTGCCGGCCGCAAGATTGAGTTCATCCGCAAGGATACCGGCGGCATCGCGCCGGATGTCGCGAAGCGTCTTGCGCAGGAACTGGTCGTGCGCGACGGCGTCGACATTCTCGCCGGCTTCGTGCTGACGCCGAACGCGCTCGCAGCCGGCGACGTCTCGGATCAGGCCAAGAAATTCATGGTTGTGATGAACGCCGCGACCTCGATCATCACGACGAAGTCCCCGTACATGGTGCGCACCTCGCTCACCACGCCGCAGCTCAACCAGGCGCTCGGCGAATGGGCGGTGAAGAAGGACGGCCAGAAGAAGGTCTACACCATGGTCTCGGACTTCGGTCCGGGCCTCGATGCAGAAGGCGCCTTCGCGCTCGGCTTCAAGGAGGCCGGCGGCGAGGTGATCGGCCAGGTGAAGATGCCCGTTGCCAATCCGGACTTCGCGGCTTTCGTGCAGCGCGCCAAGGACCTGAACCCTGAATCGATCTACATCTGGGTGCCGGGCGGCGCACAGCCGGGCGCACTCGGCAAGGCGCTCGCCGAACGTGGCATCGACGCCCGCAAGACCAAGGTCATGGGTCAGCTCGAAGTCACCGACGACAACGCGCTGAAGACGCTGGGCGACGCTGCGCTCGGCATCATCACCGCAGGTCACTATGACCCGGCTCACAAGTCGGCCAAGAACGACGCCTTCGTGAAGGCCTTTAACGCCGATTACGGCCGCAACCCCGATTACTTCTCGATCGGCGGCTGGGACGGCATGCAGCTGATCTACGACACGCTGAAGAAGACCGGCGGCAAGACCGACGCGCAGGCGATGATCGACGCTGCCAAGGGCATGGCCTGGGAAAGCCCGCGCGGCCCGATCTCGATCGATCCGGAAACCCGCGACATCATCCAGACCGTCTACATCCGTCGCGTCGAGAAGGTCGACGGCAAGCTGCAGAATGTCGAGTTCGACAAGGTCGAAAACGTGAAGGACCCGGTCAAGGAGCGGATGAAGAACAAGAAGTAATCTGTTTCTGTGGAACTGGCGGACGCCCGGAGCGATCTGCTCCGGGCGTTGGCTTGCAGGGCACACTTCCGGTAAATAAAGCAGCAAACACGCGGCCCTTTCGGGAAATGGGCTGCACCCGTTCCTCGGACGCGCCGAAGGAATCCGGGAAAGACGTTAGGCTGAGGGGACAATTTTGGGGCCTATCATCGGCGTTCTGTTCGACGGCTTTGCCTATGGCATGCTGTTGTTCCTGTTGTCGGTCGGGCTGTCCGTCACGCTCGGCATGATGAATTTCGTCAACCTCGCGCATTGCGCTTTCGCGATGCTCGGCGGTTACGTGACCGTGACGCTCGTCCACCGCTTTGGCTGGCCGTTTCTCGCAACGCTTCCGATGGCGTTTATCGCCGCCGCCATGGTCAGCGTCCTGCTTGAGCGCACGCTGTATCGCAAGCTCTATCGCGCGAGCGACCTCGACCAGGTGCTGCTCACCATCGGACTCGCCTTCATGTCGATCGCGAGCGCGGCTTATATCTTCGGTACGGTGCTGCAGCCGGCGGTGACGCCGAACTGGCTGCGCGGCTCGGTTGTCTATTTCGGCATCAACTTCGCCGTCTATCGTCTCTTCCTCGTCGCGGTCGGCCTTGCGGTTACTGTCGTGCTGGTGCTGATGCTCGAATACACGCGATTCGGCCAACAGGTGCGCGCCGCCGTCGACAACCAGCGCATGGCGCGCGGCCTCGGCATCAATGTCGACGGCACTTTCGCGGTCGCCTTCGCGCTCGGTTCCGGGCTTGCCGGCCTCGGTGGCGCGCTTGCGATTGAAATCGTCGGCCTCGATCCGTCCTTTGCGCTGATCTATCTCGTCTACGTGCTGATCGTTGTCTCGGTCGGCGGGCTGGGGTCGATCTGGGGTTCGTTCGTCGCCGCAGTGCTGATCGGAATCAGCGACATGGCCGGCAAGTATTATGTGCCGGGCATCGGCGCCTTCATGATCTATCTGGTGATGATCGTTCTTCTGATGTGGCGGCCGCAGGGCCTGTTCGGGAAGCGGTGACTTCAATGAGCGCACCCTCCCTCACCCCGCACAGCTATCTTCAACGCCAGGTCCGTTGGCACCCGCTGGAATATCTGTTCTGGCTCGCCACCATCCTGCCGTTCTTCGTGTTCCCGAACTACCTGTCGCTCGCGAGCCAGATCGCGATCACCGCGCTGTTCGCTCTCTCGCTCGATCTGATCCTGGGCTATGCCGGTATCGTCTCGCTTGGGCACGCCGCGTTCTTCGGGGTCGGCGCTTATACAGCCGGGATCATCTCGAAACACGGCTATGGCGATCCGCTGTTCGGGCTGCTCGTCGCAGCGCTGATCACCGGTGTCTTCGGGCTTGCCACGAGCTTCATCGTTGCGCGCTTCAAGCATCTGGCACTGATCATGATCACGCTTGGCCTCGGCATCCTCGTTCATGAGCTTGCCAACAGCGCCCACTGGCTGACCGGTGGCGCCGATGGCCTGCAGGGCATCCGCATCGGCAAGCTGCTCGGCATCTATGAATTCGACCTGTGGGGCCGCACCGCCTACATCTATTCCCTGGTTGTGCTGTTCCTGGTCTTCCTGATGGTGCGGCGGCTGACCAATTCGCCGTTCGGGCTTGCGCTGCGCGGCATCCGCGAGAATTCGGTCCGCATGCCGGCGATTGGCGCGCCATCCGCTGCGCATATCCGCAAAGTCTACACAATGTCGGCTGCGATCGCGGGCATCGCCGGCGCGCTGCTGGCGCAGACCACCTCGACCGTCTCGCTCGGTGTCATTGACTTCCAGCGCTCCGCCGACGTGCTTGTCATGCTCGTTCTCGGCGGCGCCGGCATGCTCTATGGCGGGCTGATCGGCGCGATCATCTTCATGGTGGCGCGGGATCAGTTCTCCGGCATCAACCCGCAATACTGGTATTTCTGGATCGGCCTCCTGCTGGTCGCGGTTGTGATGCTGCTGCCGAACGGCATCCTCGGCGGCCTGTCGCATCTCTATCGCATGCTGACGGGACGGCGCAGCACATGACCGCACCTGCTCTCTCCACACTCAACGTCAACAAGAAGTTCGGCCAGCTTCAGGTCGCGCGCGACATCTCGATCGCGATCCCGAAGGGCGAACGCTACGCGCTGATCGGCCCAAACGGCGCCGGCAAGACGACCCTGATCAATCTGATGACCGGCATGATCAAGCCGGATTCGGGACAGATCATGCTCGGCGGCGACGACGTCACGTCGCTGCATCCGGACGCGCGTGTGAAACGCGGGCTCGTTCGCACCTTCCAGATCAACACGCTGTTTCCGAACCTGTCCGCGCTCGAGGCGGTGACGCTCGCGATCTGCGAGCGCACCGGCGACGCCGGCACATGGTGGAAGGCGCTGCCCTCCTATCGCGAGAATGCCGACGAGGCCTATGCGATCCTGAAGTCGCTGCGCCTCGGCGACCACGCATATCGCACGACGCGCGAACTGGCCTATGGCCAGCAGCGCCTGCTGGAAATTGCGCTGTCCCTCGCGACGCGTCCGAAAGTGCTGCTGCTCGACGAACCCGCGGCCGGCGTGCCGCCCGAGGAAAGCTCGGAACTGTTCTCGGTGATCGCGGATCTCTCGCAGGACATCACTGTGTTGTTCATCGAGCACGACATGAACGTGGTGTTCCGTTTTGCGAGCCGCATCATCGTGATGGTCGGCGGCGCAATCCTGCTTGAAGGCACGCCGAAGGAAATCTCCTCCGATCCGCGCGTGCGCGAGGTCTATCTCGGGGGCGCACATCATGGCTGACACGCTGCTCTCGCTCAAAGGCGTGCGCGCCGGCTATGGCGATGCCGTTGTGCTGAACGATGTCTCGTTCGACCTTGGCGACAAGGGCAGTCTCGCCGTGCTGGGCCGGAACGGCGTCGGGAAATCCACGCTGCTCCTGACCATCATGGGTTTCACGCGCATGACACGCGGGACGATCCACTGGCGCGGCAGCGACATCACCCGCGTTGCGCCTTACAGGCGCGCCCGCGGCGGAATCGGCTGGGTCGCACAGGAGCGCGAGATTTTCCCCTCGCTCACCGTTGCGGAGAACCTCACCGTCACCGCGCGGCCGGGGCACTGGACCATCGAGCGCATCTACGAAATGCTGCCGCGCCTCAATGAGCGCCGCGGCAACAAGGGCAATCAGCTCTCGGGCGGCGAACAGCAGATGCTGGCGCTCGCGCGCGCGCTGATGACCAATCCGTCGCTGCTGCTGCTCGACGAGCCGTTCGAAGGCCTCGCCCCGATCATCGTGGAGGAGTTGACCGCTGCGATCCGCAAGATGCTCGCCGAACAGGGCACGGCCTTCATCCTGGTTGAGCAGCACGCCGAGATCGCGCTGGCGCTCACCGAGCACGCGATCGTTCTGGAGCGCGGCAATGTCGTGCACCGCGCCCCTTCGGCGGAACTCAGCAAGGACTATGCGACGCTGGAGCGCTTCATCGGCCTGAAGATGGCTTGATCCTCCTATCCCTCCCCGCAAGCGGGGAGGGATGGGAGTTACATCACGCCGACGGTCGCTTCCTCGTAGCGCCGCTTGCCGAGATCGCCGCCCTCGAAGATGTCGTGATCGGCGATCCAGTCGCGCGACACGTTGAACGTATCTTCCGTATAGGGCTCGAACACGATCCGCTCGCCCGGACCCCATCGGCGGGTGTCCATGACGTCGTGCCAGCGCTTCGGAAACTCGTTCTTGTAATAGTGCGTGTAGAGCTCGGGCCGCAGGTCGAGATCGCGCTGCGCACGCTTGAGCGCGGTGAAATACTTGCGCAGATCCTCGGGATCGGGATCGCCATGGATCATGTTGGCGATCATGAAGGTGTTGTCCATGATCTTCCGGAAGCCGAGCTGCTCGGCGAGATAATAGGGGCCGGAGAACAAGGTCGCGGCCGGAATCTTGCCGTCGAGTAGCAGCTCCATGCGCTTGAACAGCATGCCGTCGTTGAACGACAGTTTGATCTGGTCCTTCGGCATGTAGCTTTCCAGCGCCTGGATCGATGCATAGTGCGATCCCGACTGGAAGCCGACCGAGATCGGAACGCCGGCGAGATCGGCCGGCGTCCTGATCGGCGAATCCGGTGCAACGAAAATGCCGGACGGCGCGACCGAATAGACATCGCGGTTCAGCCGCCCATGCCCGGAGGCCGCGGCGACATTCACGGTCCAGTGGCACGCGCAGCTCACGTCGGCCTTGCGGCCTTGCTCGAACGACTGATAGGCGCCGACCTTGTTGCCCCTGTCGTGAATCTTTCCGTCGGTTGATTGCACGAGCTCCCGGAAGATGTAGTCGAGCCCCTCATCCTTGAAGTAACCCTTCTCCTCCGCGATCCATTCCTGCAGGCGGAAATGCGGTTCGATGATGAACTTGTGGTTCGTTGCCATCTGCGTTTCTCCCGTTTGCGCTTTGTTGCAGTTTCGAGTTTCAACAGCATCCCGCGTCATGCGGATGATCGCGTTCCGAGACACGACGTGCGCGGATCATCTTGACGTGGTCGTCCATCAGCTTTCGCGCGCCGGCCGGATCGCGCATCTCGATCAGCGTGGCGAGCTCCTTGTGAACGGCAAGCACGCGCCGCGACACCTCCGGCGTCAGCGTGCGGTTATGCGACGGCCACGAGATGTGATTGAGCGAGATGAACTGCACGACCAGCACGCGGTTATGAGAGGCCTCGGCGATGGCGAGATGGAAATCGCGGCCGAGGCGCGTGAAGGCATCGCCGTCGTCGATGCTGGCTTCGGCTTCCGCGACCAGCCGGCGAAGGCGAGCGTGATCGGCGGGGGTGGCGTGTTCGGCGGCCAGCTCGGCCGCCAGTGTCTCGATCGCACGCTGCGCATCCATCACTTCACCGGCGCTGACGCCGGTGAGATCGAGTTGCACGGCCAGCGCTTCGGCGAACAAGCGCGGATTGCCTCGGGCGACGCGAGCGCCTCCGCCCTTGCCCATGCGGATTTCGGCGATCCCCAGCGCCTGCAGCGTCCGCAGGGCATCGCGGGCCACGATCCGGCTGACGCCATAGCGGGCGGCGAGGTCCTTCTCGGTCCCGATCGGATCGCCGGATCTGAGGCGCTTCTCGTTCAACGCGTCGCGCACATCGGCGACGATCTGCGCCGACAAGGACCCGGATCGGCCGGCCACGAACGGCTCGCCTGCGCGGGTGATCAGCTTGGCCTGCGTATTCACGGCTGTTCTCAGCCTTTCCGTCCCTAGACCCGAGGGAGGCTACGCCCGAACCTTAAGATCGTAAAGATATTATCTTATGGCAACTGACGTGCCCGAGGCGGTGAAGTCCCCTTATCGCTTCGCTTGCGCTGGCGTCCGCTGGACGGTGCCAAGTCCCGCCATGCCGGTTGCGGTGAATTTCAGGTCGAGCGTTTTCCAGTCGGCATACTTCGCCGGTGGCAGCGAATAGGGGTAGCAGCCCTTCAGTGCATTCATCGCAATGCCGACCAGCAATGGCCCCCGCTCGGAGGCCGGGGCCTGCAACAGCACCGGCTCGCCGCTGAGCTGCCCCTTCGAGCCGAACGGCACACGCAGGATCACCTCAAGCCCGACGATGCCGGGAATGCCCACCGGCAGCTTCCAGCACTTCTGGATCTGCGCGCGCAGGGACGCGATCTCCTCTGGAGTCAGCTTCGATTTGCCCTCGCCGGCCGGGCCGCCTTGCGGCGAGTCCGGCTTTACGGGTTTGGCGGCCGGCTTCGGCTCGGGAGGCGACTCGGCCTGATCGGGATCCGGTGCCCGCGCGGTCTTCGCCGGCTCGCTCCTGAGCTGTTCGCTCTTTGGCGCCTCGCTTTTTGGCGGCGCCTTCTGCTTCGGAGGCTCCGGTGGTTTCAGCTCGGCCTGTTTGGGCGGCTCCGGCGGTTTTGGCGGCTCAACCTGCTTGGGAGCGAGGTCTTCCGGCTTGACCAGATCGACGTCCATCGACTGGAGATCGGACGGCGGCAGATGCCGCCGGTCGGCGAGCACAATCGCGCCGACGAAGCCGACATGCACAGCAATCGACACCGCGATGATCGCGGCGCTGAAGCTGAGGCGGTTCAACAGCCTTGGCAAAATCGAGCGGCTCCGGTTGCGGCCGGACGTACCTCACCCGCTTGCGGC